>DASVDQ010000119.1 GCA_036381035.1 Trueperaceae bacterium
GAACGTGACCACGCCGACCATGCTCATGACCGGCGTGCTCGACCTGCGCACCCCCATGAGCCAGACCGAGGAGTTCTACCAGGCGCTCAAGATGCGCGGCGTCCCGGTCGCCATGCTCCGCTTCGAGGGCGAGTACCACGGCACCGGCTCGAAGCCGTCCAACTTCATGCGCACGCAGCTCTACATGCTGAAGTGGTACGGGCGGTGGACGGAGAACGGGGCGGTGGCGGCGCGGTGATGCGACGTGAGGTGAGGTGAGGTGACGTGACGTGACGTGAGGAGACCGTGGGGTGATACGAGGTCCGCCGGAATCGTTCGTGCCGGTCCGCCCGGCCCAGGCGACCCCCACCTCGCGGATCACGATCGGTTCAAGCGAATCCCGTATGAGGTGATTCGTGTCAGCCCCGCGTCGGAGTGACCGCTATGGCGGAACGCGTCCGGCGTCGCGGGATCGCGCGGCGCCGGCCCCGTCCGCGATGCAGGCCCCGTACGTTCGCTTCGATCCCGAGGAGAAGAAGATCGCCCGCGCACTCCTCGACTCCCTCATCCTCAAGCACGAAGCCAAACGGTGGGCCGCGGCAAGTTGAGCAGAGCTGAGCAAGTGGGGCGACGAAGGGAAGGGCGGCTAAAGAAGAAGCCCGACGCCTCCACCGAGGGCCGGGCTTCCGCTTATCGGCTCCGATCTCGCGTGCTCAGGGGATGACGTACGCTTTCCTGCGGACTACTTCTTCCCATGCGCCCTTTGCAGCACGAAGATCCTCGGCTGTAGCATCAGGCCCGATGTATCCCGGCCAGGTAGGATCAAGATCGCCCTGCTCGTCGGTCGCCTCATAGGAAGCCGTGAAGCGCAAGGCTTCGTAGCACATTACCCCCACAGGAACAGGTTCACCGTTGAGAGTCGCCGCGGCCGGCTCGGTATTGTCGAGGCAGTCCACGAGCCGGGGAACGGCGGCATCTTCGAACAGCACGATGGCGTGAATCACGTTCCGATCGCCCGTAAAGGCGTAGGCACCAGAGCGCCCTGTCCGCTCGAATGAGCCCGGCAGCTGCCCCAGCTTCTCGATCAGCTTCCCGAGAGAGTCTGCGGGCTCGGGCGTCGCAGTTGCTCCAGAGATCGGGGTCGCGGCGCTTGCCGTCTCCGCGGCACCTGCCTGTGCCTCCTCGTTCGCTCCGCCACTACATCCGGCGGCAGAAAATCCGGTGACGAGTGCCAAGACGATGCTGATCGTGATCCCAGGCATTGCGGCCTCCCCCTGGCTCCCCAGCCTACGGCAAGATGGAAACATGGACGTGGTCCCGGTGGGCGTTGATCAGGTTCGTCAGACGCTGGCCGTATGGCCATGGCGCCCGGTGGAAACGCACCGCGAATTCGGGCCCGATGATCTCCCGGAGGCGGTTGTTCGGAATGAAGCTCGCAACCGCAGCACCGACCGCCGGACCAAGCCTGAACGCGGTCTGATCGTCCATCAAGCTGAACCGCTGGCCATCGATCCGAGAGATGTCCACTGCATTGCCGTCGTAGTGCGCGCTCTGTGGCGAGTGTCTGCCATTGGTGGTGGTTGAGATATAGAAATCTCTGTTGAGCTGGATGGAGCCTTTGATCACGGCGTCCCGCAAGATGGGATCAACATCATCCCAACTTGCTCCCGGACCAAGGGTGATGTGCTGCTCGGCCCAGGCATCGAGCACCTCGCGCGGACAGTCATCGGCCGTATCGGTCCTGCCATCACCACCCGCGTATTCTGGACACAGCCCAAACGGGTCACTGAAGTTGACCGGATCGCCCGCCGCGTACCCATACAGATTCAGCCCCCCCGCGATCCCGATGGGGTCTTCCTGCGTGAACCGTCCGATGCCCGGATCATAGTAGCGGATTCTGTGATACACAATAAACGAGTAGCCCACTTAGTCATCCACCATCGTTCCGCGCCAACGGCGGCGGGTCCCCCGATCCCGAAAATAGGCGAACCGATTGCGGGGCCATTTGCTCGGTGTCCTGTCCTGCTGCGGACTGCACACTTATCGGGGCAACAAAGATCGGGAGTGCGGTTGCGGTCAGAAGCCGCGGATTCCTGCTCCTGTAGGTGATCAGATGCCAGAATCTGCGGAAACTTGGCACCATTCCCGCAAAGGACCGAAAAAGCCTGACAGTACGGTGGATGGGTACGCCCCTCCCGCCAGCCCGACACCATGGCCAACGGGAGGGGCGAGGGGAGAAATTAC
>DASVDQ010000120.1 GCA_036381035.1 Trueperaceae bacterium
CGCCCGCCGCTTCAGGCGTCACCGGGTGGAGGAGGCGCCCCGCGGGGCGGGCCCGCCGGGCGCCAGCAGCCCGGCCGCGACGAGGCGGTCGGCGGCCTCGCGCACCTCGTCGAACGCGAGGCCGCTGCGCTCGGCGACGGCCAGCAGGTCGTGCTCGCCGTCGCACAGGTTCAGGACCCAGAACACGGCCTCGTTCACGCGGTGGTTGCGTCCGCCTACGGAGAGGTCGGGGTAGAGGCCGCGCTCGCCCAGCCGGGGCTCGCCGTAGGGGCTCAGGTTGAGGAGCGTCTCGTTCCCGTCGAGGACGCGGCAGACGGCCTCGTAGGCGTCGAGGGTCCGCTGCACGGCGGAGAGGTCCATGAAGGCCTTGTCGTCGAGCGACGTGTGGTACTCGCGGTACGTGCCGTACCTCGCGCGCATCAGGCTGCCCACCGGGAGCCTGAAGCCGGGGGAGCAGAACTGGCGCTCGTCGCTGCCGACGGGCGTGAAGTCCATGACCGTCGGCCGGTCCGGCTCGTCCCAGCGCGACAGGACGTGCTCGGCGGCGCGGTTCGCCAGCGACGGGTCGCGCGAGCGCTTGTACGTGAGACCGCCGGGGCCGCCCGTGCAGGTGACCACGTAGCCGGCGACCACCGCGCGCCGCAGGTGCTCGCCGTGGGCGTGCAGGTACGCGAGCGCGCCGATCGTCTCGGGGGCCAGGACGAACCTGTAGGTCAGGCGCCGCCGCGGCCAGGCGGCCAGCCGGCGGTGGAGGAAGGCCAGCAGCAGGGGGCCGGAGAGCTCGTTGTTCGCCAGCGACGGGTGACAGGTGTACGAGGTGAGGAGCACCTCGTGGCCCGTCTCGCCCGGCAGGACGGCGTGGGAGTAGGTGAGGGAGCCGGGGAACAGCTCGGTGTCCACGACGACCTCGTACTCGCCCGGCGGCAGGGACGACCTCTCGCGCTCGCTGAGGCAGAAGCCCCAGCGCTCCTTGTAGTAGCTGGTCACGTACGGCACCGCGTCGGGCAGGTCGGGGAGGCTGTGCAGGTGGGCCTGCAGCTCGTCCAAGGTCATGCGGCCGCGGAACGGCGCCGAGTAGCCGACGAGCCTGAGGTTGCTCTCGGCGAAGTCGAGGACCCGCCGCCCGTCGGGCGCCACCACGTACGCCTCGTTCACGCGCCACTCCGGCGGCACCGTCCAGTCGAAGACGCGGGTGCCGCTGGGCACCTCGAACGTCTCCAGCGGCATCACGGACGAGATGAGCCTGTGGGTCTCCCTGACGCCGTCGCCGGTGAGGCTGCGGGGCAGCGGCCACAGGGCGTCGAAGAGACCTTCCATGGCCGCCAGCTCGGCGGCGCGGTCGGGCGCGGGCGTCGCGCTCGCGGCCGGCTCCTCCGGCCCGCCCACGCCGTGCTCGTCCGGCGCTCCCACGCCGGGCTCCTCCGGCCCGCTCACGCTCGTCCCCTCATGGCGAACAGGGCCTCCGCGAGCCTGAGGTCGGCCTCGTCGTCGATGTCCACGGCGTGGTCCCAGGGCAGCTCGAAGAGGGCGCGCGGCTCCTGGTGGAAGGTGCCGTGCTCGATCAGGGCGTCCGCGCGCGACCACCACACGGCCCCCGTGGGGCAGAAGAGCGGCGGCAGGTCCTGGCTGCGCCGCTTCAGCGCCTCGGGGAACAACGGCGCGGCCGCGCCGTCCTCGCCGCGCCTCAGCGCCCACCACGGGTTCAGCCAGCCGTAGCGGCACACCGAGACCTGGGCGGCGAAGGGCTGGGCGAGGAACGCCTCGTAGCTGGCGCGCACGTCTGCGGCGTCCCGCAGCGGGCAGTTGGGGAGCAGCAGCGCGACGCGCTCGTAGCGCTCGCCGGCCTCCTCCAGCCGTGCCAGCGCGTCGACCGCCGCCGCCGACACCGGCGTGTGGTCGTCGGCCAGGCGCGCGTCGCGCATGAACGGCACCTCGGCGCCGTGCTCCCTGGCGACCGCGGCCAGCTCGGGGTCGTCGGTGCTGACGACCACGCGCGCGAAGCAGCCGGACCGGGTAGCGGCGCGGATCGTGTGCGCCACCATCGGCAGGCCGCCCAGTGGCAGCAGGTTCTTGCGGGGCAGGCGCTTCGAGCCGCCCCTCGCCGGGATCACGGCCAGGCTCCCGCGAGGCGCGGACATGGCGGGAGTCTACGTCGGGGACGCATGCCGCGCTGTGAGGGCGGCTGGGGCGCCGCCGCGGCCCCGTGGTAGCTTCCTCTCGCGTTGCCAGGCACCGTCCACGTCGTCCACTGCGTCGACACCGAGGGCCCGCTCCACGAGTCGCTCGAGGCGACGTTCGAGCGGCTCGAGGTCATGACCGGCGTGCGGCTCGACCCGACGCCGGAGAACCTCGAGCGCGTCAGGCGCGGCGAGGTGGACCTGGGCGGCAAGGAACGGGCCGCCGCCCTCGCCTTCTCCCGCCAGCTCCTCGACTACAACGACACCTGGGACAAGGTCGACGCGATGCTCGAGGACATGATGTCGCCGGCGTTCCGCCGGCGCTACGCCGACCCGGAGGGCCGGCCCTGGACGTTCTCCTGGTTCTGCGTCGACCACGTGGGCTACGCGGTGAACCCGCGCCGTCGCGACATGGGCTACCACAACGTCTTCGACCACTACCGGGCGCTGCTGAGGCGCCACGACGTGCCGGACGAGGTCCACTGGCACGCGCACCCCATGCCCACGTACCGCGAGGCGCACAGGAACGCGACCTCGTACCTCCGCTCGCCCCACGTCCTCGAGACGCTGTGCCGACGCGTCATCGACAGGCGGTGGTTCCCCGTCGCCTTCCGGCCGGGCTTCCACGTGGAGCGCGCCGACAGCCACTGGCTGCTCGAGCAGTTCGTGCCCTTCGACTTCGGCAACCAGGCCATGCCGGAGACGGACCTGGAGGCGGCGCAGCGCGACGTCGCCGGCGGGCGCTTCGGCGACTGGCGCCGGGCGCCGGCCGACTGGTCGCACTACCACCCGCACCACGACGACTACCAGGCGCCCGGCTCCTGCCGGCGCGTGATCTTCCGCTGCCTGAACGTGGGCACGCGCCTGCGCCTGCTGGACGAGGACGAGGTGCGCAAGGCGTTCGCGAGGGCGCGCGCCGGTCACGAGACTGTCATGGCCTTCACCGACCACGACTTCCGCGACATGCGACCGGACGTGGCCGAGGTGCACGCGCTCGTCACCCGGGTGGCCCGCGACTACCCCGACGTCGCCTGGCGGAACTCGGGAGCGCTCGCGGCGGCGCGCGCCGCGCTGGGCCTCGAGCCGCCGGAGCCGCTCGTCCTGGAGGCGGAGCTGGTCCGCGACGGCGACAGGCTGCTCCTCGGCGTGAGCGCGAACCACGACACCTTCGGCCCCCAGCCGTTCCTAGCGGTGAAGAGCCACGACCAGGCCTACTCGTACGACAACCTCGACGTGCAGGAGCCGTTCCGGCGCTGGAGCTACGTGTTCGACGAGCAGTCGTTCCGCCCCCGGGCGCTGGAGGCGATAGGCGTGGCCTCGGCGGACCGCTACGGGCAGACGTCCGTCGTCGTGCTGGACCCCGCCGAGGCGCTGCGGCGTTAAGGTCTAGGCGTAGGACTTCAGCGCACGCCCTCAGCTAGCTGCACGAGGAGGTCGCCCCCATGAGCGCGATCGAGGACATCGGCACCAGGTACCTGGGCAGGGAGTGGGAGAGCGCCCCCGCCACCTTCGAGGTGAGGAGCCCGGCGACGGGCGAGGTGGTGGCGCGCGTGGCCGACTGCGGCGCCGACGAGGCGCGCCGGGCCGCCGACGTGGCCGCCGAGGCCTTCGAGTCCTGGCGCGGGACGACGGCCTTCGAGCGCTCGGCGATCCTGGAGCGCTGGGCCGACCTGATGCTGGAGCGCCAGGAGGAGCTGGCGCGGGCGATGACGTCCGAGATGGGCAAGCCCATCAGGGAGTCGCGCGGCGAGGTGGCGTACGCGGCCGGGTTCATCAAGTGGTACGCCGAGGAAGCGAAGCGGGTCGTCGGCGAGACGATCCAGAGCCAGTTCGGCCACAAGCGCCTCTTCGCGCTGAAGCAGCCCGTCGGGCCGGTGTTCGCCGTCACGCCATGGAACTTCCCGCTGGCGATGGTGACGCGCAAGGCCGCGCCGGCCCTCGCCGCCGGCTGCACCTTCATCCTCAAGCCGGCCGAGCAGAGCCCGCTGTCGGCCCTGCTCTCGGCCGACCTGTGGCGCGAGGCCGGCGGGCCGGAGGGCACGCTGCAGGTGCTGCCCTCCGCCGACCCGGTGCCCGTGGCGAAGGCGCTGATGGCCGACCCGCGCGTCAGGAAGGTGACGTTCACCGGCTCCACCGAGGTGGGGCGGATCCTCTACCGGCAGGCGGCCGACACCGTCAAGCGCATCTCGCTCGAGCTGGGCGGCCACGCGCCGCTCATCGTCTTCGACGACGCGGACCTGGACGTGGCCGTGAAGCAGACCGTGGCCTGCAAGTACCGCAACGCGGGCCAGACCTGCGTGTGCACGAACCGCATCTACGTGCAGCGCGGCGTGGCCGAGGAGTTCACGCGCGCGTTCGCCGCGGCCAGCCAGGCGCTGAAGGTGGGCGACCCCATGGAGGACGACACCGACGTGGGGCCGCTCGTGGACGCCCAGGGTCTCGCCAAGGTGCGCTCTCACCTCGATGATGCCGTGTCGAAGGGCGCGCGGGTGGTCTCGGGCGGCCGGAGCCTAGAGGGCCTCTACTTCCAGCCCACCGTCGTCACCGACGTGACGTCCGACATGCTCATGATGCGCGAGGAGACCTTCGGGCCCGTCGCGCCCCTCGTGACGTTCGACGACGAGGACGAGGCCGTCCGCCTCGCCAACGACTCACCGTACGGCCTGGCGGCCTACCTGTTCACGAACGACGTGTCGCGCGCGTTCCGCGTGGCCGAGGCGCTCGAGTACGGCATCGTGGGCGTCAACGACGGCGTGCCCTCCACCCCGCAGGCGCCGTTCGGCGGCGTGAAGCAGTCCGGCGTCGGCCGCGAGGGCGGTCACTGGGGCATCGAGGAGTACCTCGAGGTCAAGTACGTCGCGCTCGGCCTGAGGTAACGGTTCGCGGCGGGGCTCCGGCGGCAGGTCGCGCCGGGCCCGACGTAGGCCCTCCCGCCGGCTAGCGAGGCGGTCCGTGCACCAGGCGGACGCCGTGACGGCGCCCGGGACCACGGCGCCGTCCCGCGCCGCGGGCCTCACGACTCGAGCCTCCCGAGGAGACCCTGGCACGCCTGCTGGCACTCCCGGCAGGCCGTGGCGCAGACGCGGCAGTGCTCCATGTGGCCGGCGTGGCGCTCGCACTCGTCGCCGCAGGCGCGGCAGGCCTCGGCGCAGGCGCGCAGCTGGGCGAGCAGCAGCGAGGGCTCGCGCTCGGTGAGGCGCGTGGCGACGGCGCCGGTGGCGGCGCACACGTCGGCGCAGGCGAGGTTCAACGCGATGCAGCGGCGCAGCGCCTCCACCTCGGCCTCGGCCAGGCAGGCGTCGGCACACGAGGTGCACGCCTGGGCGCAGTCGTAGCAGGAGGCGATGCAGTCGGCGAGCTGGTTCATCCCCTGGCCGTCGACCTCGGGGAAGCCCTCCCCGGCCTGGGGATGAGTGCTCAGCATCTCGCGCGCGTGCATGACTTCCTCCTCGGGCGCGGGCGGGGCGCGGCACCGCTCCCGCCGGCGCGGCGGGCGGGTCCTCGCCCGCGCTCGTCCCCTCGACGCTCCGCGGCCGGCCAGGCTGCGAAGCGCTGGTACGGCCGCGTTGCCGGAGCATGGGGGCCGGCCGTTAAGCGGGCGTGAGAGGGCTCCCGCGGTGCGCCGCCGCCGCGGCACGGCAGGGAGGGCGGCGCCACGGGACGCCGGGGCCCGCGTCGCCGGCGCCGCGCCGCCGCAGCTGAAGGGCCGACGCGCCGCGTCGTCCACACACGCGGCTGTCACCGAGCGTGTCTAGACTCGCGGCACGTGAAGGGTCTGGGGACGGCGCTCGCGCGCGACGTTTCGTCGCGGAGTGGAGGTACCCCGTGCGCACTCGGCCTGGACCATCACGCCTCAGGCACTTGGCCCCACTGCTGCTGCTCGCTCTACTAGCCGCCTGCGCGAAGGACGGCCTGGCCCGCCTGCGGGAGCCGGCGGACGTGAGCGCCCAGACCGTCGAGGACGGCATCCTCGTCACGTGGACCGACATGAGCGACGGCGAGGACGGCCACCGCGTCTACCGCCAGGAGGTCGAGTCCGGGAACCCCGTCGGGGACCCCGAGGAGGTCGGCACCACCGGACCCGACGAGGAGAGCTTCCTCGACACGACCGGCGAGCAAGGCAAGACCTACACGTACGCCGTCACGGCCTTCAAGGGCGACGTCGAGAGCTCCGCGGCCGAGCAGGAGGGCCCGCCCGTCGGCCCGCCCCCGAGCCCCGAGCCCGAGCCGGAACCTGACGGCATCATCGAGGTGACGAGCCTGAGCGGCGGCACGGGCGGGCCGGCCTGCACGCTCCGCGACGCCATCGCGGCCGCCGACACCGACACGGCGACGGGCGGCTGCGAGGCGGGCATCGGCGCCGACGTGATCCTGCTCCCTGCCGGCGTCATCACGCTGACGGAGGTCCACGGCGACACCGACGGGCCCACGGGCCTGCCGTCCGTCACGACCGAGGTCGAGGTGCGCGGCGCCCTGGCCCTCGAGCCCGTCGGCGGGGGAGACGGCGGCGGGTCTCCGACGACGACCGTGGCGCGGGCCGACGACGCGCCGCCCTTCCGCCTCTTCCACGTCGCCGCTTCTGGCAGCCTCACGCTGAGCGGCGTCAACGTCGAGGGCGGCTACCTCGAGGGCGGCTCGAGCGGTGCGGGCATGTACGTCGCCGGCGCGGCCACGCTCATCACCGTCGCCTTCACGGGCAACGAGGCGCAGGGCGCCGACGGCGGGGCGCTGGCTGCGGCGGGCGCGACCCTCGACCTCGACGCCGTCGACTTCACGGGCAACGTCGTGGGCCCCGACGACGGCGCCTTCACCGGGGCGGCCATACACCTCGTCGGCTCCCAGCTCGACCACGAGCTCGGCACGCTGACGGGCAACCGGGGGAGCTTCGCCGGCGGCTCGGCGGTCGTGTACGTTGACGCCGACTCCGAGGCGAACCTCCGCGACGTCGACATCGTCGACAACGAGGCCGCGGGCGTGTGGAACCTGGGTCAGCTCGGGTTCTTCGACGGCAGCATCAGGTCCAGCGCCAACGAGCTCGAGGGCGGACTCCTCAACGAGGGCGAGGGGCTCGTCGAGAACTCGGAGATCAGCGGCAACGTGGCCCAGCACACCGGCGGCGTCTACAACACCGGCACGCTGGACATCGGGTTCTCGACGATCGAGGACAACGAGGTCCTGGCCGAGGAGGCCGGCCTGGCGGGCGGGGTGGCCAACGTGGGCGGCTCCATGGGCTTCACGGCCACCGGGGTGATCGGGAACGTGGCGCACGGGGAGGGCAGCGGCGGCGGCATCTTCAACTCCGGCACGATGATCAAGGGCGACGGCGGCGTGCAGGGCAACGAGGCGCCCACGGGGGGCGGCATCTACCTGGCCGCGCCGGGCAGCCTGGAGCTGGAGCAGCTCGAGACGATCTTCGAGAACCGCGCGACGGGGAACGGCGGCGGCATCTACATCGACGGCCCGGCGCTGCTCGTGATCGAGAGCGGCGGCGACGTCGAGATCAGGAACAACGTGGCCGACGCCGACGGCGACGGGGTGGGCGCGGGCGGCGGGATCTTCCACACCGGCCTGGCCGAGGGCAGCGTCATCCCGGACGGCACGGTCTTCGACAACGAGCCCGACGACATCAGCGGGCCGCTGCTACCGTGAGCGCCGGGCAGCGCGCCGAGCCGTGAGCGCCGGTCGGAGGCGGCCCGCCGCGCCGCCTCCGCCGCCCGCCACGCCACAGCCGCACGGCACCGCCGCCCGCTCCCATCCGCTGTCACCTGCTACTCCGCCGGCTGTCATCTGGCGCACCTAGGCTCGGAGGACGTCAGAGGGAGGCGGTCATGGACGACTGGAGGCTGTGCACGAGATGCGGCCTCGTGCCCGGCGCGGCGCGGGACGACGACCCGGAAGAGTGCCTGTGCGACGACTGCCGCCGCCACGTCGAACACCTGGGCGAGGCGGCCGTCGACCTGGCGCGGCTGCTGGTGCGCTGGGGACGCGAGCAGCGCTGGCGCGGCGTGGACGCCGAGGTGCTGCTCGAGGCCGTCGGCCTGTCGTTCGCGCTGTTCGAGGCGCGCGTCTCCGGCGGGCCGGACCTGGGCGGGGCGCCGCAGCTCCTGCACGCCGGCCTCGAGGGCGACGCGCTGCTGCTCACGCTCGCCAGCGACCCCACGGCGGTGTGGCGCGAAGCGTTCGGCAGCCTCGAGTCTCCCCACCACCGCGTGCCGTTCCTCGTCGTGACCGAGCCGGGACCGTCGCCGGCCGACGTCACCCTGCACTACTGGGACAAGCGCGAGCACGCGGCCAAGACCCTGACGTTCTGGTCGGGGGACGACCAGGTCCTGGAGGAGTTCGAGGAGGCGACCGGGGCGCGTCGCTGGGGCGTGCCGTGGAGCGTCGTGCAGGTCGGCGGGCTCGCGGAGGGCTCGTCGGGCGCCGTCGAGGACCTGTGCGAGATCGCGGGGGCCCTCGGCTTCTTCCCCCTCGTCGGCAGCCGCGACGCCGCCTCGGGCACGGCTACGATCGAGCTGGCCGGCGACATGACCGAGCTCGCCAGGGCGGAGCTCGTCGACACGATCGCCAGCTCGCTGGCCTGCGACCCGCTGAAGGTCTCCGTAGAGCCGGTCGCGCGTCGCTAGCCCCGAGGCCCCTCGCGGCGCGACGCCCTCCGGAAGGCTCCCGGGGCCACGCCGCGAGGCCCGTGCCCCGACGTCCGCCCGAGGCCCACGGGGCCGCTGTCCGCGGACGACCCTGAGACGAGCATGTGAGCTCGACCTATCACCGCGTGCCGCATCTCACGAGGGAAAGACCTAGCATCGCCGCGCTACGACGAGGTCGTGCGAAAGGAGGGCACATGAGTCGGTCTTCCGCCTTGAAGGCTGCGACGGTGGTGGCGCTCCTAGCAGGCGGCGCCGCCATGGCGCAGGAGGACGGCGCTGCGCTGTTCCAGCAGCACTGCGCCGTGTGTCACGGCAACGAGGGCCAGGGCCTGGTCGGCCCGAACCTGGCGGGCAACGACAACCTCGAAGACGCTGACCATGTCATCCGCCAGATCCTCAACGGCGGCCAGCAGATGCCGCCCTTCCGCAGCGTGCTGAACGACGAACAGATCGCGGCCGTGGCCACGCACGTCCGCACCTCCTGGGGCAACGAGTTCGGTCCCGTGGAGCCGGAGCAGGTCGCGGAGGCCCGCGCGGGCCGGGGCGGTGGCGGACAGCCGCCCGACCAGCAGCAGGGCGAGGAGCAGCCGCCGGCCCAGGGCGAGGAGCAGCCGCCCGAGGAACCGGAGGGCGAGGAACAGCCACCAGCCGCCGCGCCCGTCGAGCCCGAGCCCCCGGCCATACCCCCGGCGTTCGAGGGCCAGTACAACCCCGTGACCGACGAGCGGCTCCTGGACCCCGAGCCCGGCAACTGGCTCATGTACAAGCGGACCTACGACCTGCAGAGCTTCAGCCCTCTCGACCAGGTCAACACGGAGAACGTCGCCGACCTCGAGCCGGTGTGGACGTTCGCGACGGGCGTCACCGACGGCCACGAGGCGCCGCCCATCGTCAACGACGGCATCATGTTCGTGACGGGCGCCTTCAACACGCTGTTCGCCCTCGACGCCCGCAACGGCGACCTGATCTGGGAGTACCGGCGCGAGCTCGCCGAGGACGTGGCCCCCGAGGTGTGCTGCGGGCTGGTGAACCGCGGCGTCGCCCTCTACGGCGACAAGGTCTACATGGCGACGCTCGACTCGCACCTCCTCGCCTTCGACGCGGTCACCGGCGAGATGGTCTGGGACACGACCGTCGCCGACTACACGCAGGGCTACGCCATGACGCTGGCGCCCCTCGCCGCCGCGGGCAAGGTCCTCGTGGGCGTCGCCGGCGGCGAGTACGGCATCCGCGGCTTCGTCGCCGCGTACGACGCCGAGACGGGCGAGGAGGTCTGGAAGACCTACACGATCCCCGAGCCCGGCGAGCCCGGCAGCGAGACCTGGCCCGGCGACACCTGGCAGACCGGCGGGGCGCCCATCTGGGTCACGGGCTCCTACGACCCCGAGCTCGGCCTCACCTACTGGGGCACCGGCAACGGCGGGCCCTGGATGGGCGACGCCAGGCCCGGCGACAACCTCTACGTCTCCTCGGTCATCGCCCTCGACATCGAGACCGGCGAGATCCGGGCCCACTACCAGTACGTGCCCAACGACTCGTGGGACTACGACGAGATCTCGGACCAGACGCTGGTGGAGGTGGAGCGCGACGGCGAGACCGTACGGGGCCTCATCCACGCCGGCCGCAACGGCTACTTCTACCTGCTCGACCGGACCAACCTCGACTTCATCTACGGCGTGCCCTACATCGAGGGCGGGCCGATGACGATCACCGGGTTCGAGGAGGACGGCCGGCCGATCATCCCCGAGGAGCGCAAGCCCGGCCTCGACAAGTCCGCCGAGGTCTGCCCCGTCACCGGCGGCGCCAACAACTGGTTCGGGCTGTCCTTCAGCCCGCAGACCGCCTACGCCTACGTCCCGACGACCGAGTACTGCATGACGATCACCGGCACGGAGGTCCAGTACGAGGCGGGCGAGAACTTCACCGGCGCGGAAGCGGAGCGCTATCCCCCCGAAGGGTTCGACTGGACCGGCGCGCTGCAGGCGATCGACGTGGCGACGGGCGAGGTCGTGTGGAAGGTGCAGCAGACCACGCCGTTCCGCTCCGCGGTCACTGCCACAGCCGGCGGCCTGGTGTTCGGCGGCGACATCTTCACCCGCGAGTTCCGCGCCTACGACGCCACGACCGGCGAGATCCTGTGGCGCTTCAAGGCGAACTCGAGCGTCCAGGGCGTGCCCGTGAGCTACGAGATCGACGGCGTGCAGTACATCGCGGTCCAGGCCGGCTACGGCGGTGCCGCCGCGAACTACATCCCGCGCGCCGCTGAGGCCTTCGGCATCCCGTTCACGCCCGTGCGCGGCGGGACGGTGTGGGTGTTCGCGCTGGACCAGGAGCAGGAGCAGTAGCCCCGGGTCCATGACGTCCGCCGCTCTCAGGCAGGCCGGCCGCCTCGCGCGGCTGGCCTGCCTGCCGTTCGCCCTCGCCGTCCTGGGGTGGCCGCCGTCCGCGGCTCAGGACGCCGCCGCGCAGGGGTCCGCAGCGCGGCCGGTCGCGGCGCGCGGGTCCGCGACCTGGGAGCTGAAGGTCTGCGCGGACCCCGACAACCTCCCCTACTCTGACAGGGAGCAGCAGGGCTTCGAGAACCGCGTCCTGGAGATCCTCGCCGACGAGGTCGGCGCCGAGGTCAGCTACGCCTGGCTCCCGGTCCCCAGGCGCGAGGGGCAGGCCGAGCTCATGCTGCGCATGGGCGCCTGCGACGTCCTCGCCTCCGTCCCCGACGGCAGCGAGCCGTACCTCACGACGCTGCCCTACTACCAGAGCATCGAGACGTTCGTGACGCGCGAGGACGCGCCGTTCGCGGTCGACTCGCTCGACGACCCGCGCCTGGCCGAGCTGAGGATCGGCGTCCTGCGCGGCAGCCCGTCCGACTACGCCCTGGTGCGGCGCGGGATGATCGACAACGTCAGCCACTTCTTCTCGTCCGACCCGCGCGACGAGATACTCCGGCGGGTCGTCGACGGCACCCTTGACGTGGGCATCCTCTGGGGACCCATCGCCGGCTACGAGGCCGAGCGTCTCGACCTGCCCGTGACGCTCGAGCCCGTGAGCCCCGAGCTCGACATGCCGTTCCTGCCGATGTTCCAGTCCCTCTCCTTCGCCCTGCGCAGCGACGACCTCGCCCTCGCGGACCTCCTCAACGCGGCGCTGGGGCGACGCTGGGAGGACGTCCAGGCGGTCCTCGAGGGGTACGGGGTGCCGCTCAGGCCCCTGACTCCCCCGGGCAGCCCGGGCCAGCCGGCGGAAGGCGCCCTGCGCATCGGGGTCGTGCTGCCGACCCTGACCGGTACCGACCCCGTCTTCCCCATGGGGCCCGAGCTGGTCGGCGAGCCGGCGCTGCGCGGGGCCATGCTGGCGGCGGAGCGCCTCGACGTCGACCCCGAGCGGCCCGTGGAGCTGCTGGTGGCGACGGCCCCGACCGCCGAGGCCGCCGAGCGCGCCGCGCGCCGGCTGGCTGCGGCCCAGGGGGCCGACGTCCTCGTCGGCGGCGAGGGCGAGGGTCAGGCCGAGGCGATCGCCGCAGTGGCCGAGGAGTTCGGCCTCCCGTTCCTCGACGTCGGGGGCGGGACGCTCGCGTGCCGCCCGGGCACGTTCAGGGTCGGCGCCGACGACGCCACGTACCTGGACGCCCTGGCGCGCGTGATGGCGGAGGACGGCGTCGAGAGCTGGTACGTCGTCTACACCGACACGCCGCTGGGCGAGGAGCGTCACCGCCTGCTGGTCGACGCGCTGGAGCGCGAGGCGCCCGGCGGCGAGGAGGTCGGCAGCCTCGCCGTGCCGCCTGACCAACCGCTCTACACGCGAGCTTTCGACGCCATCGCGGAGAGCGGCGCGGGAGCAGCCGTGCTGCTCCTGGAGGCCGACGCCCAGCTGGTGTTCCTCGGCCAGTACGAGACGGCCGGCGTGGACGCCGCCGTCTACGCCTTCCCCAGCGACATCGCGCAGACGCGCCAGTTCTACGCCGCGCTGGCCTTCGACGCCGGCGCCACGGCGAGCGCCGCACCGCGCGTGGCGCTGTGGGACGCCTCCGTCGCCGACGACGCGGGCCTCAACGAGCGCTTCCTGGGACGCTGGGGCTACCCGATGGACCCGGCGGCCTGGTCGGCCTACGCGGCCGTGAAGGTCGCCGTGGACGCCGCCGCCGGCGCCGGCTCGAGCGAGCCCGAGGACCTGCTGCGCTACCTCTCCGACCCCGACAGCCGCTTCGACCTGCACAAGGGCGAGCCGCTCGCCTTCAGGGAGGGCGACCACCAGCTCGTGCAGCCGCTCTACGCCGTCCGTCTGCGGCCCGACGCTGCGGAGCTCCCAGGCTTGGCCGCCGTCGTCGACGTCGTGGAGGTGAACGGTGGGGAGGCCGCGTGCGAGGGCGGACGGTGAGCTCGCCACCCTAGCCGGCCTGCACGGGAGCCGCCGTGGGATCAGCCTCCGACTGGCCTCGCCACGGAGGTCTCGGTACGGCACCGTCACCTGCGCTTACCGATGGTCGAAGTAGGCGAGCAGCAGGTCGAGAACGGCCCGCCAGGTCGGGAAGTCCTCGGCCTCGAAGCGCTCTCCGGTCCCGGCGCCGACCGCGAGCCCACGGCTCACGCCCCCAGGTAGACCCGCCTGACCGCCTCGTCCTCGCGCAGCTCGGCGGCGGGGCCGTGCAGCGCCACGCGTCCGTTCTCCAGCACGTACGCCCTGTGGGCGACGGCCAGGGCGAGGACGGCGTTCTGCTCGACGAGCAGGACGCTCATGCCCTCCTCGTTGAGGCGGGTGAGCGCCGCGGCCACCTCGCGCGCCAGCAGCGGCGAGAGGCCGAGGGTGGGCTCGTCGAGGAGCAGCACCTGCGGCCGGGACATCAGCGCCCTGCCTATCGCGAGCATCTGCTGCTCGCCGCCCGAGAGGCTGCCGGCGGACTGCCCGCGCCGCTCCCGCAGCCTGGGGAAGAGCTCGTAGACGCGCTCGAGGGCCTGGCGGTCGGGGCGGGCGCTCGGGCCGGCGCCAAGCTCGAGGTTCTCGAGCACGGTCATGCGCGGGAACACCTCGCGTCCCTCGGGACAGTGGGCGAGCCCGAGGCGCACGCGCGCCGACGGGCTCACGCCCGCGAGGTCGCGGCCGAGGAGCCTGATCGTCCCGGACCGCAGCGGCACGAGGCCGGAGACTGCCCGCAGGGCGGTCGTCTTGCCCGCCCCGTTCGCGCCCACGAGCGCGACGATCTCGCCGCGCCCGACGGTCAGGTCCAGGCCGTCGAGCGCCCGCACCCGCCCGTACGAGACGCTCACGCCCTCGAAGCTCAGCACAGCGTCGGCGGCGCCGGCTCGCGCGGGCGGCGGCTCGAGCGCCTCGCCGGCGCCCAGGTAGGCCTCGACGACCTGGGGGTCGCTCGTCACCGGCCCGGGCGGCCCCTCGGCGAGCTTGACGCCGTGGTCCATCACGATCAGCCTGTCGCAGCCGCGCGCCATCGTCTGCATGTGGTGGTCGATGACCAGCACGGTCGTGCCGGCGTCGCGGACGCGGTGGATGAGCGCCATGGTCTCGTGCGACTCGCTCTCGTTCATGCCGGCGAACGGCTCGTCGAGCATGAGGAGCGTGGGCCGCGCGGCCAGCGCCAGCGCGATCTCGAGCACGCGCTGCTCCCCGTAGGGCAGCGCGCCGGCGAGCGCGTCCTGACGGGCGGCGAAGCCCACGGCGTCGAGGACCTCGTCCACGTGCTCCTCGAGCGCACGCGCCTCCGACCGCGAGGCCCCGAACAGCGCCCGCAGCGGCCCGCCGCGCTCGCTGAGGTGGCTGGCCACGCGGAGGTTCTCGCGCACCGTGAGGTGGGCGAACACGCGCGTGTGCTGGAACGTGCGGACGAGGCCGCGGCGGGCCAGGGCGTGCGGCGGCAGGCCAGTGACGTCCTCGCCGCGGAAGTAGACCCTCCCCGTCGTCGGCCCGAGGAAGCCGGTGACGACGTTGAACGTGGTGGTCTTGCCGGCGCCGTTGGGCCCCACCAGGCCCACGACCTCGCCCTCGTCGACGTGGAACGAGAGCTCGGCGACGGCGGCGTAGCCGCCGAAGTGCCGGCTGAGGCGCTCGACCCTGAGGAGCTCGCGGCCGGAGGGCCCGGCGCGCGCCGCCGGCTCCCGAGCGGCGGCGGCCGGCCCCGCGCCGGAGCGCCCGCTGGCGCCCTCGGCCGCCCGCATGCCCGCGCCCTCCTCCGCCCTCACGCCCGCGCCCTCCCCAGCGAGCGGAGCAGGCGCCTGGCCCCGCCGACGAGGCCGTCGGGCAGCGCCACGATCACGAGGATCAGGAGGGCGCCGTAGATCACCTGGGAGAGCGCCGGCGAGAGGTCTCGCAGCGCGTTGCCGAGGAGCGTGAGGAAGGCGGGACCGACGACGGGTCCGAGGAACGTCCCGGCGCCGCCGACGAGGTTCATGACGAACAGGTCGAAGGAGTGGATGAAGGTGAAGGTGTCGGGGCTGATGAACGCCGTGTAGTGCGCGTAGAGCGACCCGGCCAGGCCCGCCACGCCGGCGGCGAGCACGAACGCCGTCAGCTTCACGCGGTAGGTGGGTACGCCCACGCTCTCGGCCAGGTTCTCGTCGCCCTTGATCGCGGCCAACGACCGACCGAAGCGGGACCTGCCGAGGCGCCACCTCAGGAGCAGGGCCAGCAGCGCGAAGGCCAGCGCCAGGTAGTAGAAGCCCGTCTTGAACACGACGCTGCGGAAGGTGTGCTCCCAGCCGAAGAGCCTGAGCGTCACGAAGGGGATGCCGGGGAGGCCCATGGGCCCGCGGGTGAGGTCCACGAGGTTCGTCATCAGGATCGTCGCGATGATGCCGACGATGAAGGTCACGACGGAGAAGTAGTGGCCGCGCAGGCGCAGCGCCGGCACGCCGACGACCAGGCCGGCCAGCGCAGCCGCGCCGATGGCCGCCAGCAGGCCGGTCGGGTACGCGGCCCCGCCCTTGACGAGCAGCGCCGAGGTGTAGGCGCCGACGCCCATGAACGCCGCGTGGCCGAGCGAGATGAGCCCGGCGCCGCCGACGAGCAGGTCGAGGCTGACGACGAGGATCACGTTGATGGCGACCATGACGAGGAGGTGCTGCGCGGCGATGCCGGTGAAGACGTGCGGCGCGGCGACGGCGACCCCCAGGCCGAGGGCGAGGGCCGCCAGCCGCCAGGGCCATGAGGCGCGCACCCCGCGGGACAGCGAGCGCGTGGCCGCGCTCACAGCTTGGCCTCTTGGGCGCCGAACAGCCCGCGCGGACGCACCAGCAGCACGACGACCATCAGGACGAAGGCCGTCAGCTCGGCGTACTGGGTGCTGACGAGGCCGCCGGTGAGGTTCTCGGCCAGGCCCACGACCACCGCGCCGACGATCGCGCCAGGCACGCTGCCCATGCCGCCGAAGATCACGATGGCGAACGCCTTGATCACGACGGTGGCGGCCACGTGGGGGTCGAAGGCGTTGACCGCCGAGGCCAGCGTGCCGGCCGCCCCGGCCAGGGCGCCGGCCAGCGCGAAGGCCGCGACCTCGACGCGGAAGGGGTCGAGGCCCACGACGAGCGCCCCGCCGCGGTTCTGCGACACGGCGCGCAGGGCCTTGCCCACGGGCGTGCGCTTGAGGAAGAGCCAGACGAGCCCCACGAGCGCGACCATCGCGCCCGCTAGGAACGCCTGGTAGCCGGTGATCGTCGCCCCCGCGAGCGCGATGCGCACGCCGGGGAACGGGTTGCGCACGAGCCTGAAGTCGGCGCCGAACGCCAGGAGGGCGAGGTTCTGCAGGATCAGCAGCAGGCCCAGGGCGGCGATGAACGTCGTGGCGCCGGAGAAGCGCCGCAGCGGCCTGTAGACCGCCACGTAGTTCGCCACGCCCAGCAGGCCGGCCACGAGCATCGCCAGGGGCAGGGCGAGGAAGAAGCTGAGCCCGAACGCGGACGTCGCGTAGAACGCGACGTAGGCGCCCGCCATGTAGAGGGCGCCCTGGGCGAAGTCGGCGATGTCGAGCACGCCCAGGACCAGCGTGAGGCCGAGGGCGACGAGCGCGTAGAGGCTGCTGGTGTGCAGCGCGTTGAGGATGAGCTGCAGGACGGTGTCCACGCGCCCCGCGGACCTCAGCCGCGGCGCGTCAGCGCGCCGCTCTCCGCGAGGTCGTTCCAGACCTCCTGGCGCGCGATGCGTCCGCCCACGAGCTCGAAGCGGTCGATGAACCTGACGCCGTCGAACGGCACGCCCGCGAGGTTCTCGCCGTACAGCGTGCCGGTCACGTAGACGACCTCACGCCCCTGCCCCGCGAGCGACTCGACGCGCGCCACCCGCTTCCTCACCCACCCGTAGCGTCCGCCGGCCGCGGCGACCATCTCCTCGAGGGACGCGTAGCTCGCCCCCGGGAACTCGAGCCTGAAGCCGTCGGCGAGCAGCGAGCGCGCCCGCTCCAGGTCGCGCTCCTCCATCGCCCTCAGGAAGGCGAGCGCGGTCTCCTCCGCGGCTTCGTCCTCGCGCGCTGGTCGCAACATCATCCTCCGTCACGAGATGGGCGGAGGGCCCGCCGCGCGGCGGGCCCTCGCTACCGTGGTTCGGCTCAGCCGCAGAGGTCTTCGCGCGTCAGGACGACAGGGTCGAGCTCGACGTAGTCGCGCCCGGCGACGAGGACCTTGCCGTCCTCGGCGCTGTAGGCCGCCACGCCGGCGCGCATGTTCGCCTGGCCGCACTGCTCGAAGCCGTAGCGGCCGAAGGGCATGTCGAACTCCTCGCCCGACAGGATGGCCGCCATCACCTCGGCGGCGTCGACGCTGGCGGCGCGCTCGACGCCCTGGCGGATCAGGTGGATCGTGCCCCAGCCCCAGGCGTTGTTCATCTCGGCGGGGCGTCCCACGTTCTCCCTGAACGCGCTGTCGAGCTCCACGGCCATCGGCTCGTCGAGCTCGCCCTCGAAGGCGCGCTGGGTCTGGCCGTCGTCGTAGAACCACGGCGAGTAGAAGCCGTCGTCCAGGTCGCCGACGGCGTCCTGGTAGGCGACGGTGTTGAGGAGGTCGGAGCCGTAGACCGGGAGCTCGATGCCGAGCTCGTCGTGCTGCAGGGTGATGCCGATCATCTCGTTGGCCAGGCCTATCGCGAGGATCGCGTCGGCGCCGGAGTCGCGGGCGCGCGTCAGCAGGGTCCTGAAGTCGGTGGCCCCGAACTGGAAGTACTCGGGCTCGGCCACGAAGCTGGCGCCCAGCGACTCGGCGACCCTCTGGAACTCCTGCACCATGGACCTGCCGAAGTCGGTGTTCTGCGCCATGGCGAAGAAGCTCGTGTGCCCGTTCTCGACGACGGCGTACTTGGCCAGCGGGGCCATCTCGATGAACGCCTTGGGCCCCAGGCGGACCGACATGTCGGCGCCGCTATCGACGCGGGAGGCGCCGGTGAGGTCGTCGGCGTAGGCGTAGACGAACTGCGGGATGTCGAAGGCGGCGAACAGCGGCTGGGCCGCGAGCGCCGCCGAGCTGCAGAACGAGCCGCCCACGAAGTCGACCTCCTCGGCGATCAGGCGCGTGCTGGCCTCGGTGGCCGCCTGCGGGTTGCACTGGTCGTCCTCGAAGAGCAGCTCGAACGTGTAGCTGGTGCCGCCCACCTGGACGCCGCCGGCCTCGTTGATCAGCCTGGCGGCCAGCTCCGCGCCCTCCTGCACCGCGATGCCCTCGGCCGCCGCCGCGCCGGTGAGCGGCAGTATGAAGCCCACCTTGATCGTCTCCTGGGCCGAGGCCGCCCCGCCGGCCAGCAGGGCGACGAGCAGTGCGGCCAGTAACCGGCCGGGGGCTAGGTACCTCTCGTGGCTGCTTCTCATCCTCGTCCTCCACTTCCCACGCGTCGTCTTCCTGCCGCGGAGACGTCGAGCCCGGGCAGCGCGCCCACCGCGGGCACGCCGTCTACGAGCACGCAGGCGATGTCGGCGGCGACGGCCCTGTTCACGACCGTCGCCAGCGGGTCCCTGACCGGCCGCAGGTTGCGCGACTCGGCGTCGAAGAGCACGACGTCGGCCCGCTTGCCCACGCTGAGGCTGCCCAGCTCGCTCGCCAGGCCGAGCGCCTTGGCGCCGTTGATCGTCGCCATCTGCAGCAGCTGAGCCGGCGACGGGAACGTCGGGTCGTGTCGCGCCGCGCGGGTGGCGCGGCTCAGGTACTCCATCTCGCGGAGGAGGTCGGGCGAGGCGAGCATGCCGTTGTCGCTGCCCAGCGCCACCGTCAGCCCCGCCGCCACCATGCGGTCCACGGGCGGCAGGCCGATGCCCATCACCGACTGCATCCGCGGCGCCACGACCACGGGGATCCCGGCCGCCGCGACGAGCTCGAACTCCTCGTCGGTGCCGCTGGTCATGTGCACGATGTGGTCGGGCCTGAGGTGCGCGACGACGCGCTCGACGTCGCTCTCGCCGAAGCGGCGGCGCGAGATCGTGCGGTACCTGTCGGTCTCGACGCAGTGGGTGGCGAGCAGCTTGCCGCGCGCCCTGACGAGCTCCGCCGTGTCGCGGAGGCCCTGGTCGGTGACGTCGAAGGCCAGCGGCACCGACCAGCCGGGGGCGCGGTCCAGTAGCCGCTCGAGCTCGGCCTTCAGCTCCCGCGAGAGGCCGCCGCGGTTCGCCTCGAGGTCCTCCGGCGCGTGCGGCGGGTGCGCGGCGTGGCGCGCGAACGCGACCGAGCGGAGAGGCAGCCCCGCCAGCGCGTCCTCGAGCAGGTCGAGGCCGTGGGCGCCGCCCTCCCTGAAGTCGGCGAAGGTCGTGGTGCCCGAGGCGAGCATCACGTGGGCGGCGTCGCGGATCGCGTCCACCACGGCCTCGTCGCGCGCCTCGGCGAGCAGCCTGACCTTCACCCCGTCGGGCGGCATGACGACCCGCCACGAGTCGAGCCCGAAGCCGGCCTCCTTGCCCGCGATGTCGGCGATGTGCGTGTGGGCGTTGACGAACCCCGGCGTCGCGATGAGGCGGGAGCCGTCCACGACGGTGACGTCCCCCGGCGGCGGGCCGGCGTCGAGCCTGGCGATGCGCCCGCCCTCGACCACGAGGGTCAGCCCCTCGCGCACCTCCATCTCCTCGCCCACGACGGCGGTGAGGCCGGTGATGGCGAACGCGTTCGGGGGCCCGGGTTGCGACCGGTTGTGGCCGACAGAGAGCGACAAGGAGGCGTCCTTTCGCCGTCCGGCGAAGCACGGGAGCGGGTTGGGTCTTCGCGTCAACTTTACGTGGCGGGGTTGATAGTGTCAACATAACGACACGATGTCCGTACCATTCAGGCCGGCCGGCCGCGGCGCGGTGGGTTGATGGCGCTGGACCGCAACAACCCGCTGCCGTACTACCACCAGCTCAAGGCGATCGTGCGCGGGATGGTGGAGTCGGGCGAGTGGGACGAGGACACGCCGCTGCCCACGGAGCGCGAGCTCCAGGAGCGCTACGGCGTGAGCCGCTCGGTCGTGCGCCAGGCCCTCAACGAGCTGGCCCACGAGGGCGTCATCGTCAGGAAGCAGGGCAGGGGCACCTTCGCGCTGCCGCGCCGCCTGCGTCACAACCCGCAGCCGGACAAGGTCCGCAGCGAGGGGCTCTCCGGCTACCTCAAGGTGCACGGCATGCGCTCCAGCACGCAGCTCCTCTCGCGTCGGCTGGGCCCGCCCGAGCCGCACGCCGCGGCCGCGCTCGAGCTGGCGCCCGGCGCCGCGGTCCTGCGCTTCGAGCGCCTGCGCCTGGCCGACGACCTGCCCATCGGCCTGCAGACCGTGACGCTGCCCGCCGACCTCCTCGGCGCGGTGCCGGGCGGCCTCGCCGACGACGACCTCCTCTACGGCGAGTCGTCGATGGACTACCTCGAGCACCGCCTGGGCGTCGCGATCGGGAGGAGCGCCAGGACGATCGCGGCCACGCTGCTCGACGAGCACCACGCCGCGGTGCTGCGCGGCCGGCCCGGCGAGCCGGCCCTGCGCGTGCGCCGCACGGTGAGGAGCGTGGACGGCCGGCCCGTGGAGTACTTCGACGCCGTCTACCGCGGGGACCTCTTCGAGTACTCCCTGGAGTTCGAGCACAGATGAAACCGGGCCGCCCCGCGCTCGCCCTCGGCGCGCCCCCGGACGCGACCGGCGCCGGCAGCCCCTCGCCGGGCTCACGGCAGCGCAGCAAGGCGGCCGAGGACCGCCCGTCCTGGCTCCCCGGCCGCGTGGAGCTAGTCGAGGTGGGCCTGCGCGACGGCCTGCAGAACCAGCCGCGGACGCTGACGACGGCGGTGAAGCTCGAGCTGCTCGAGGGCCTGCTCGACGCCGGCCTGAGGCGCGTGCAGGTGGCCTCGTTCGTGCACCCAGGCAAGGTGCCGCAGATGGCCGACGCCGAGGACCTGGTGCGCGCCCTGCCCGCCCGCGAGGGCGTCGTCTACTCGGGCCTGGCGCTGAACCGCCGCGGCGTCGAGAGGGCGGCGGCCGCCGGCCTGCGGCACGTCGACGTCTCGCTCTCCGCCAGCGACGCGCACTCGCGCCGCAACGCCGGCATGGGCCTGGCGGAGGCCGAGGAGCACCTGCTCGCGACGATCGCCCTGGCGCGCGAGCTGGGGCTGTCCGTGCGCGGCGGCGTGCAGTGCGCGTTCGGCTGCGGGACGGACGAGGTGCCGCTGGAGCGCGTCGCGCGCCTGGCCGCGCGCATCGCGGCGGCGGGGGTCGAGGAGCTCGCCGTCGCCGACTCGGCCGGGCTGGCCGACCCGCTGGCCGTCGAGCGCGTCGTGGCGGCCGTCAGGGAGGCCGCCCCCGACGTGCCGCTGGTCCTCCACCTGCACGACACGCGCGGCCTCGGCATCGCGAACCTCATGGCCGGCCTGCGCGCCGGCGTGACGCGCTTCGACACCGCCTTCGGCGGGCTGGGCGGCTGCCCGTTCATCCCCGGCGCCGCCGGGAACGTGTCGACGGAGGACGTGGCGAGCCTGCTCGAGCGGCTGGGCGTGGCGACGGGAGTGGACGTGGCGGCCGTCTGCCGCGTGAGCGCGCGCGCCGCCGAGGAGCTGGGGGTGGGGATGGACAGCAGGATCTACGCGCTGTGGCGGCGGGAGCGGGCTGGTGCCTCCGCGGCGGACGCGCCCTCGTGGCAGGTCTCTCGCGCGCCGGCGGGGAGGCGCTGATGCCCCTGACGGCCGCCGAGAAGCTGCTCTCCCGCAAGGCCGGCTACGAGGTCGAGGCCGGCGACATCGCCGTCGTGCCCGTGGACGGCGCCATGGCCACCGACGCCACCGCTCCGTTCGCGATCAAGGCGTTCGAGGCCATGGGCGGCACGCGCGTGTGGGACCCGGGGCGCATGGCGCTGGTCCTCGACCACGCCACCCCGCCGCCGAACGAGCGCATCAGCAACCTGCACGTGCTCATGCGTCGCTTCGCGGACCGGCACGGGCTGAAGCTCTACGAGGTGGGCGAGGGCATCTGCCACCAGCTCATGATGGAGAACGGCCACGTCGCGCCGGGCGAGCTCTTCGTCGGCGCCGACTCGCACACGCCCACCCTGGGCGCGATCGGCGCGTTCGCCGTGGGCGTGGGCTCCACCGACCTGGCGGCCGTGATGCACACTGGCCGGATCTGGCTGAAGACGCCGCGCACGCTGCGCATCGAGCTCACCGGCCGCCTGCGGCCCGGCACCTACGCGAAGGACGTGATCCTCCACCTCGTCGGAGCTCACGGCATCGCGGGCGCCACCTACGAGGCCGTGGAGTTCGCGGGCGACACGGTGGAGGGGATGACACTGGCCAGCCGCATGGTGCTGGCCAACATGGTCGCCGAGATGGGGGCGAAGACCGCGCTCGTCGACACCGCGGGCCTGGAGGGCCAGGAGCTGCCCCAGGCGCTGCGGGCGCGGCTGCTCGCCAGCGGGCCGCTGGAGGAGCTGAGGGCCGACCCCGGAGCGAGCTACCGCGCCGTGCACCGCCTTGACGTCTCGGACCTCGGCGCGCAGGTGGCGGCGCCGCACTTCCCCGACAACGTCAAGGACGTCCGCGAGGTCGCCGGCGTGAAGGTGGACATGGCTTTCATAGGCTCGTGCACGAACGCGCGCCTCGAGGACCTGCACGCGGCCGCCCGGGTGCTGCGCGGCCGCAGGCTGGCCCCGGGCGTGCGCCTCATCGTCGCTGCCTCCTCGAAGCGCGTCTTCCACGAGGCCCTCAGGGACGGCACCGTGGAGACGCTCTCGGCCGCCGGCGCCACCTTCATCACCTCGGGCTGCGGCCCGTGCGTGGGCACGCACCAGGGCGTGCCCGGCGACGGCGAGACCGTCATCTCGAGCACGAACAGGAACTTCAGGGGGCGCATGGGGAACCCGAACGCGAACCTCTACCTCGGCTCGCCGGCCGTCGTGGCCGCCGCCGCGGTGGCCGGCCACATCGTCGACCCCGCCGAGGTGCTGGGGGAGGCGGCGGCGTGAGGGCGCCGTCGGCGGGGGGCGCACCTACCGCGGGGAGCGCAAGGCTCGCGGGGAGCGCACGCCCCGCGGGGAGCGTACCGCCAGCGAGGGGCCCGCGCCGACACCGGTCCGGCGCCGGCGTGCGGCGGTCGGCCGCCGGGGGGCCGGCATGAAGGCCCCGAAGCTCACCTTCGCCGGCGCCGCCCACGTGGTGGGTGACAACGTCGACACCGACCGCATCATCCCGGGCAAGTACACGAAGACCCTCGACACCTCCGACCTCGCCGCCCACCTGCTCGAGGACTACGACCCGGAGCTGGCGAAGCGCGTCGCCCCGGGCGACGTCCTGGTGGCCGGCGAGAACTTCGGCTGCGGCTCGAGCCGCGAGCAGGCGCCCCTGGCGATCGCCGCCGCGGGCATCGCGGTCGTCCTCGCGCGCTCGTTCGCGCGGATCTTCTTCCGCAACGCCATCAACATCGGCCTACCGGTCGTGGAGGTGCCGGGACACGAGATCGCGCCGGGGTCGCGCGTGCTCGTCGACCTCTCCAAGGGCGAGGTCGTCGACGAGACCGCGGGACGCACCTACCGCGCCACCCGCATGCCGCCGGTGATGGCCGACATCCTCGCCGCCGGCGGGCTGGTGCCGTACCTGAAGGCGGGCGGCGACTACTCGGTGAGGGGCTGAGCGTGGCGGCGCCCGCACCCTCGAGCGGCGACGGCCCCCTCGCCGGCGTGCGCGTCCTCGAGTTCACCCAGGCGGTCCTCGGCCCCACCTGCGGCCTGGTGTTGGCCGACCTCGGCGCCGAGGTGATCCGCGTCGAGCCCGCCCCCACGGGCGACCCCACCCGCTACCTGCGCGGCTTCGGGATGGGATACTACCCGTTCTTCAACCGCAACAAGAAGAGCGTGGTGCTCGACGTGAAGGACCCGCGGGGGCTGGCAGCCGCGCACCGGCTCCTCCAGGGCGCCGACGTCCTCGTCGAGAACCTCGCGCCCGGCACCATGGACCGCCTGGGCCTGGGCGCCGAGGAGCTCACCTCCCGCTACCCGCGGCTCGTCTACTGCACCCTCAAGGGCTTCCTGCCGGGACCGTACGAGAAGCGCATCGCGCTCGACGAGGTCGTGCAGATGATGTCCGGCCTCGCCTACATGACAGGGCCGCGCGGCACGCCGCTGCGAGCGGGCGCCTCGATCGTCGACGTCATGACCGGCGTGTACGGCGCCATGGCCGTGCTGCTCGCCTTGCAGGAGCGCGAGAGGAGCGGCCGCGGGCAGGTGGTGAGGAGCGCGCTGTTCGAGACGGCGGCGTTCATCATGGGCCACCACATGGCGTACGCGGTGGCTTCCGGCGAGGAGGTGCCGCCCATGCCGGAGCGAGTGAGCGCCTGGGCGGTCTACCACCAGTTCCGCACCGCCGACGACCAGCTCTTGTTCGTGGGCGTGACGTCCGACAAGCAGTGGGAGCGCTTCTGCCGCGAGCTCGGCCGCGACGACCTGCTCGCCGACCCGCGCCTCGCGACGAACAACGACCGCGTCGCCCAGCGCGACTGGCTGCTGCCCGAGCTGCGGCGCGCGTTCGCCGGCATGACCCTCGCTGAGGCCGTGGGCCTGTGCGAGCGCGCCGACCTGCCGTTCTCGCCGGTGGCGCGGCCCGAGGACCTGTTCGACGACCCCCAGCTCGCCGCCGGCGGCAGCCTGCTCGAGACCCGCTTCCCCGACGGCAAGGTTGGCGCGCTGCCCGCGCTGCCGTTCCGCCTCGGGGACGCGGGCTGGGGGAAGCGCGCCGACCCGCCGGGCCTGGGCGAGCACACGGCCGAGGTGTTGACCGCGGCCGGCTACACGGACGAGGAGCTGGCGGACCTGGCGGACGACGGCGTGCTGCTCATGGGCCGGAACGCAGACACAGGAGGAGCGCAGTGAGCGAAGGACCCCGATACGACCTTCTCGTGAAGGGCGTGCGCCTCGCGCGCCCGCACCGGAACGACACGCCCGTGACGGACATCGCCGTCAAGGACGGCAGGTTCGCCGCGGTGGCGCCGGGCATCCCCGCCGCCGACGCGCGGCAGGTGGTGGACGGCGCGGGGCTCATCGCCTTCCCGGGCCTGGTGGACGCCCACATGCACGTGGGCATCTACTCCCCGCTCGAGCAGGACGCCGTCACCGAGTCGAAGGCCGCCGCGATGGGCGGCGTCACCAGCGCCATCACGTACTTCCGCACCGGCGACTACTACCTGAACAAGAGCGGGCCGTACGCCGAGTTCTACCCCGAGGTGCTGCGGCGCTCCGAGGGCAACTACTGGGTGGACTACGCCTACCACCTGGCGCCCATCAACCGCGGGCACATCGACGAGATGCCCCTGCTGCTCGAGAGGCACGGCGTCTCCTCGTTCAAGATCTTCATGTTCTACGGCGGGCACGGCCTGCACGGACGCTCGAGCACGCAGCGCAACTTCCTGCACCTCGCCGAGGGCGAGAGCTACGACCTCGCGCACTTCGAGTTCATCATGCGCAAGCTCTCGGAGATGATCGAGGCCAACCCCGAGCGCGCCGAGACGATCTCCCTGAGCCTCCACTGCGAGGTCGCCGACATCCTCAACGCCTACACGGCGATGGTCGAGCGGGACCCGAAGCTGCAGGGGTTGCGCGCCTACCACGCCGCGCGTCCGCCGCACTCCGAGGGCCTCGCGGTGTTCATCGCCGCCTACCTCGCCTACGAGACCGGAGCGGCGAACATCAACCTCCTGCACCTCAGCTCCCGCAAGGCGCTCGAGGCGGCGATCATGATGCGCGACCTCTTCCCCCACATCAGCTTCAGGCGCGAGGTGACTGTCGGGCACCTGCTGCTCGACGTCGACAGCCCCGCCGGCCCGCTCGCGAAGGTCAACCCGCCCATCCGCCCGCGCGAGGACGTCGAGTACCTGTGGGAGCGCCTCCTGGCCGGCGACGTCGACTGGGTCGTGAGCGACCACGCCTGCTGCAAGCACGAGCTGAAGGTCTCCCCGGACGACCCCGGCGACATCTGGCTCGCCAAGTCCGGCTTCGGCGGCACGGAGTACCTGCTCTCCGGTCTGTACTCGGAGGGCTGCAAGCGCGGGCTCTCCCTGAACCGCATGGCCGAGCTGACGAGCTGGTCACCGGCGCGGCGCTTCGGGCTCGCGGGCAAGGGCGACGTGGCCGAGGGCTACGACGCCGACCTCGCGCTGCTCGACCCGTCGCAGACGTTCGTCGTGCGCGCCGCCGAGTCGCCGTCCGGCCAGGGCTACACGCCGTTCGAGGGTCAGGAGCTCACCGGGAGGGTCGTGAAGACGTTCCTCCGCGGCGAGCTCGTCTACGACCGCGGCGAGGTCGTGGGGCCGGCGAGGGG
>DASVDQ010000121.1 GCA_036381035.1 Trueperaceae bacterium
CTCTGGTCGGGGTGGCCGGATTTGAACCGACGACCACTTGACCCCCAGTCAAGTGCGCTACCAGGCTGCGCTACACCCCGCTGGCTGTCGGCTGCCGCGGGCCGCGGAAGCCGGTTCCAGAGCTTATCACGGCGGCCCGAGGTGCTGCAGGCTCGCGCGGGCCAGCGCCGTCAGCTCCTCCTTCGAGCCCCCGAGGCCCAGCGCGGTGAGGGCGCCGGCCAGTGCCAGGCTGGCGATCCCGTGGGCGGCGCTCCAGGCGAGCAGCGCGTAGGGGGGTAGGGCTCCGCCGGGCACCGCGGGCTCCACGGCCGCGGGGGCGCCCTCGCGGCCCGCGGCCCTGGCGTGCGCCGCCGTGCCGGCGATCAGCGCCTGCCTGGCGCGCAGGCGGGCCTCGGCCAGGTCGTGGTCCTCCTCGTCCACGAGGTCCGGCCTGAACATCACGGCGAAGTGTCCGGGGTGGTCGAGGGCGAAGCGTACGTACGCCACGCCGGCCTCGAGGAAGTCGCCGCCGGACGACCTGAGGCGACCGGCCAGGAGGCGGTAGCCCTGCGCGGCGAGAGCCGTGATCACGCCGCGCTTGTCGCCGAAGTGGTGCCTCGGCGCCGTGTGCGTGACCCCGAGCTCGCGCGCCAGCTCGCGCAGGCTCAGGCCGTCGGGCCCGCGCTCGGCTACGGCCTTGGCGGCGGCGGCGAGGAGGTCCTCGCGGAGGCTGCCGTGGTGGTAGGGCATCGCCCCGTAGCTTACCACTGGAAAGATGGGCGGGCCACGTGGTAACTTGCCACTGGTAAGTCGCTCGCGGCCCGGGGACGTGTCGCGACGACGGACGAGGGAGGTGCGACATGGACGGGACCCAGACGCTCGTGGCGGCACCGGTGGCGCGGGACCTCGGCGTCGTGCTGCTCACCGTGGCGTTCATCGCCTACGGCGGAACGTTCGTGCTGCGGGTCGTGCGGGGCGCGTTCCCGGCCACGCCGCTGCAGAAGGCGTTCTTCCGCGCCGGCCACGCACACGCCGGCATGCTCGTGACGCTCGGCCTCGTGGTCAAGCTGGCGATCGACCTCGCCGGCGTCACGGGCATCGCGGCGACGCTCTCGAACGGCGTGCTGTGGGCCGCGGTGCTGATGCCCGCGGGCTTCTTCCTCTCCGTCGCGAGCAGGGGAGCCGAGAGGCCGAGCCGCCTGATCGCGCTGCTGTGGCTCGGAGCGGCCGCGCTCGTCGTGGGGGTGGTCGCGGCGGGGATCGGCCTCATCGCGCGCTAGGCGCCGCCGGCGTCCGGGTCGCCACGGGCGTCTGCCGCGCCGCGTCCCGGACGCGGCCGCGAGGGCGCGGGACTCGCGGGCGGCGAGCCGCCGTCCGGGGCGGCCTCGCCCGCCGTATCATCCGGGCGTGGCGACAGGCGAGCCCGCGGAGCTGCTGCAGGTACTCGACGCGGACGGCGTCGCCACGGGCGAGACCAGGTCGGCGGAGGACGTCCACGCGGAGGGGCTGTGGCACGGCGCCGTGGTCGTGTGGGTGCTGCGCCGCGACGGGGGCGTCCTGCTCCGGCGCAACCCGCGCGCGGACCCCTGCGCGCCCCTCGCGCTCGGGCCCACCGCCCGCGCGCACGCCGGGGTCGGCCCGCCGGCCGCCGAGGCGGCCGCCGCCGCCGAGCGCCAGCTCGGCATCGGGGCGCGGCGCGAGGGCCTCTCGCACCTCGGCACCTTCAGGTCCGAGCGCTGCCGTCGCGGGGAAGGGACCTCCTACGTGGACAGGGAGCACCAGGAGGCGTTCGTCACCTGGGACGACACGCCCCTCGAGGACCTGGCCCTCGACCCCGCGGAGGTCGACACCGTCTACGAGGTGCCGCTGGAGCGGGCCGTGGCGCTGTTCGAGTCCGGCGCCTTCGTGCCCGCGCCGGGCTTCGACTCCATGCAGCGCGTGAGCAACGCCCTCCTCATCGAGGAGGACCTGCCGGCAGCGGGCAGGGAGGAGCTCCTCGAGCAGCTCCGCGCCCTGACGGCGTTCGCCGCCGCGGGCACCTCGCCGAGCGACTAGCCGCCGTGGCTACGTGCGCCGACGCCCCGGCGCGCCACGGTCGTGGCGGCCCGAAAGGCCAGAGTGCGTCGAGGTCGCGCCGCGGGCGCTGCCCGCCCGCAGGCTCAGCCCTCGATCACGGTGGGGACGATGAGCGGGTTGCGGCCCGTCGCCTTCCTGATGTAGCGCCGGACGGGGTAGAAGATGTCGTCCCTGATGTCGGCGAGCGAGCGCTTCTCGCGGAGGCCCTTCTGCAGGCTCTCCTGGGCGATGCGCTCGACCTCCTGCACGAGGCCGTTCTGGCCCTGCACGACGCCCCGCGTGATGACCTCGACGTTCGGCGCGCGCTTGCTGGCCAGCGCCATGATCACGATCACGCCGTCCTCGGAGAGGGCCTGGCGGTCGCGGATCACCGGCTCGGTGACCTCGCCGACGCTGTCGATGAGCACGACGCCGGCGTCGACCTGGCCGACGACCCTTATGTCGTCCTTCGTGACCTCCACGACGTCGCCGTTGCGGGGGATCAGGGACTTCTGCGGCGGGTGGGCCATCGACTCGGCCAGCCGCATGTGGTTCACCTGGTGGCGCATCTCGCCGTGCCACGGCACGAAGAAGCGCGGGCGCGTGAGGTCGAGGATCAGCTTCAGCTCCTCCTGGCTGGCGTGCCCGGAAGCGTGGACCTTGTACATCGGCGGGTAGAAGACGTCCACCTGGCGCTCGTAGAGCTGGTTGATCACGCGGCCCACGTCCTCCTCGTTGCCGGGGATCGGGTTCGAGGAGAGGATGACCGTGTCGCCCTTCTTGAGCTGGATCTTGCGGTGCGAGCCCGACGCCAGGCGCGACAGCGCCGCCATCGGCTGGCCCTGCGAGCCGGTGCAGAGGAAGAGCAGCTTGTCGTCCTGCAGGTCGCCCAGCGTGTCGGTGGAGGCGAACGGGTCCTTCGCCTTGAGGTAGCCGAGCTCCTGGGCGATCGTCGCGGCCTTGACCATCGAGCGGCCCTCCATGACGACGCGCCTGTCGTACTTCTCGGCGACCCTGACGAAGTTCTGCAGCCTGTGCACGTGGCTGGAGAACGTCGTGACGATCACGCGGCCCTTGGCGCGCGCGACGATGTCGTCGACGGCGTTCATCACGTCGCGCTCGCTGGGCGTGTAGCCGGGGCGCTCGGCGTTCGTGCTGTCGGAGATGAGCAGCAGCACGCCGTCCTGGCCCGCCTGGGCGAGCTTGTGGAGGTGGCTGGTGCGCCCGTCGGCCGGGTGGTAGTCGAGCTTGAAGTCGCCGGAGTGCACGATGCGCCCTATCGGCGTGTGGATCACGAGCCCCGAGTTGTCGGGGATCGAGTGCGTCATCTGGAAGAAGTCGACCGTGAAGTTCTTGCTGACCTTCACGCGGTCGTCGGTCGAGACCTGCCTGAGGTCGACGTCGGACTCCTTGATGCGGAACTCGTCGAACTTGCCCCGCAGGAGGCCGAGGGTGAGCTTCGCGCCGTACATCGGGACCTTCGGCAGCAGCCTGATCATGTAGGGGATGCCGCCGATGTGGTCCTCGTGGCCGTGCGTCAGCACCCAGCCCTTGACCTTGTGCGCGTTCTCGACGATCCAGTCGATCTTCGGCACCAGGATGTCCACGCCGAGCATCTCGGCGTCGGGGAAGGCCAGCCCGCCGTCGACGAGGAGTATCTCGTCCTCGTACTCGAAGGCGAACATGTTCTTGCCGATCTCGCCCATGCCCCCGAAGGGGATCATGCGCAGCTTGCGTTCGTTGCCTGCCATCGCTGCTCCGCTTCCGGCCCCGCCGGCTCGGGTCCGGCGGCGAGCGCCGCCGCACCCGGGCCACGGGGTCCGCCGCGGCCCCTGCAGGGGCCGCGCGAGTCCTTGCTCCGTACTCCCTGCCGCCGATACCTGGCGGCTGAAGGCAAGATAGGCCGGCGCCCACGCGCGCGCCGGCGAGGGGTCGAGGGCGCCTCAGCCCTCCTCGCGTCGCGGTCCGCGGTGGCCGCGGTCGCCCGGTCCCCGACCGTCGCGGGGCCCGCCCTCGCGGTGGCCCCTGTCGCCGCGGGGTCCGTCGCCTCGCGGACCGCGGTCGCCGCCCTGGCCGCGCGCCTCGCGCGGCCCGCCGTCGCGCCTCTCGCCCCCCGGCCCGCGACCGTCGCGGGGCCCGTTGTCGCGGGACCCCCGCCCGCCGCGTCCGCCGCCGCCGCCGCCGCGGGAGCCGCGCGGCGCGACCTTGCCCTCGAGCTCGGGCCGCACCAGGTCGATCTTGCCGCGCTCGTCGATGTTGTGCACCTTGACCCTGATGAGGTCGCCCTCCTTGAGGTAGTCCTCGACGCGC
>DASVDQ010000122.1 GCA_036381035.1 Trueperaceae bacterium
GCGTGTAGACTGGGGAGCTTTCAGCGGCCGCCCCGCCGGGGCGGCCTGGTCGTGCGGCCACAGGCCGGCGCCAGCAGCGAAGGGAACCAAGCACGCATGGTCAAGATCCGCCTGATGCGCATGGGCTCGATCCACAACCCGCACTTCCGGCTCGTCGTCGTCGACAGCCGCACGAAGCGCGCGGGCGACTACATCGAGCAGATCGGCTACTACGACCCCCGCGAGACGACCGAGGAGTCGCTCAAGGTGAACGCCGAGCGCGCCTCCCACTGGCTCAAGCTCGGCGCCCAGCCGACCGACACGGCGCTCCGCCTGCTCGAGAAGGCCGGCGTCGAGACGCCGAACGTGAAGGCCAAGCGCAAGGCCGCCTACCGGAAGCGCCAGGAGGCCGCCGCCAGCTCCTGAGGACCGGAGGGCCAATGGTCGTCGACCTCGTCAACTACTGTCTCGTGAACCTGGTGCAGGACCCTGAGCGGTTGGAGGTCCGGGCCGAGCGCGAGGACCGCACCGTCGTCATCAAGGTGCGCTGCGCCCCCGAGGACGCGGGGCGCGTCATCGGACGCGGCGGTCGCGTGATCAACGCCGTGCGCACGCTGGCGCGCGCCGCCGCCGACGGCAGGCAGCGCGTCGAGGTCCAGCTGCTGGAATGACGCGCGCCTCCACCCCGCCGGCCGGCTACGTCAGGGTCGGCAGGCTCGGGCGGTCGTTCAAGCTCGACGGCGGGGTGAGGCTGCTGGTGGAGGCCGAGCTGGACGGCGACGAGCTGGAGGCGCTGCTCGGCTCCGCCCCCAGGCTGTTCGTGACGGGACTGGGGACCACGCGGCTCCGGCGCGCCGAGGAGCGCTCCGGGTCGCTCGTCGTGCACCTCGAGGGCGTGCGCGACCGCGAGACCGCGCGCTCGCTCGTCAACGCCGGCGTGTGGGCCGACCCCACCGACCTCCCCGGAGACCTGGCCGAGCGCGTGGCCGAGCCGCCGCCCGGCGAGGCGCTCGAGGGGCTGCCCGTGCTCGTGGACGGCGCCAGGGTCGGCGAGGTCGCCGACGCCTACCTCAACGACGCGAACCCGTACGTCGAGGTCGCCCTGGAGCGTGGCGGGAGCGCCCTGGTGCCGCTCGTCGCGCCCTACGTCTCGCTCACGGACGAGGCCCTCGAGCTCACCGACCCGCCTCCCGGGCTACTCGAGTAGCAGCGGCCTTGCGCTTCACCGTCTACACCCTCTTCCCCGGGCTCGTGACGCCCTACCTGGGCGAGGCGCTGCTGGCGCGGGCCATCCGCGAGGGCATCGTCGAGGTCGAGGTGCGCGACCTGAGGCGCTTCGCCGGCAACCGCACGGGACGCGTCGACGACGCGCCCTACGGCGGCGGAGCCGGGATGGTCATGCGCGTCGACGTCGCCGCGTCCGCGATCGACGAGGCCGCCGGCGACGACCCCCCGCCCGACGAGGTCGTGCTGCTCACGCCCGCGGGCGAGCGCCTGACACAGCCCCTGGTGGAGGAGCTCGCCTCGCGCCGGCACGTCTGCCTGCTGTCGGCCCGCTACGAGGGCTTCGACGCGCGCGTCGAGAGCCTGGTCACGCGCGAGGTGTCGATAGGCGACTTCGTGCTGATGGGCGGCGAGCTGCCGGCCCTGTGCGTGATCGAGGCCGTGACGCGCCTGCTCCCCGGGGCCCTCGGCGACGAGGAGAGCCACCGCCAGGACTCGTTCGCCTCCGGCCTGCTCGACTACCCCGAGTACACGCGCCCGGCGGAGTTCCGCGGCCTCGCGGTACCGGAGGTGCTCCTCTCCGGCCACCACGGCAACGTCGCGGCGTGGCGACGACGCGAGGCGCTGCGGCGGACCCTGCTGCGCCGACCCGACCTCCTGGCGCGAGCCGCGCTCACCGAGGAGGACGAGCGAGAGCTGGCGCGCCTGCGCGCCGAGCTGGGGATCGAAGGGGTCGTCAGCGCCGACGCCGACGAGGCGGACGGCTGACCGCCGCCCGCCGCCGGCTCACTCGGCCGCCTCGAGGCGGTCGATCACCAGCTGCGTGACGTCGAGGTCGGGGTCGCCGTAGACGACGAGCTGCAGCTCGCGCGCCTTGTCGGCGTCGAGGATCACCGTGTAGCCGTTCTCCTCGGCGAGCTGGGCGAGGATCTCGTTCACGGCCTCGATCGCCGGCTGGGCGGCCTCGTCGATCTCCTGGCGGTAGCGCTCCTGCACGGCGTTCGCCGAGGCGACGAGCGCCTGGTAGCGCTCGCTCTCCTCGGGCGTGAGCTCCTCGCCGGCCGCGATGCGCTGCTCGAGCTCCTGGATGCTAGCGGCGAGGTCCTCGATCTCGGCCTGGGCCTGCTCCTTGAGCTCGTTGACCCTGGCCCCCGCCGGGTGTGCGAGTATGGCGGCCTGCGAACGCACGAAGACCACCTTCGTCGGGCGGCCCTGGGCGCTGAGGTGCGTGAAGGCGAAGGCCAGCGCCAGTACCAGAGCGGCGCCGAGCACGGTGAGCCTCTTCATAGCGGCCGAAGTCTAACACCGAGATTATGAGAACCGTCTAGGAGCCACTTTTCGCCTTGTCGCCCTCCCTCACAGCCCCCGCGGACCACCCCCTGACGCCGGGACCCGGCGCGTGACGGCCCTCGCCGTCGCGTTCGCGGCGCTGCTCGGGGCCGTCGTGGGGTCCTTCGGCAACGTCGTCGTCTACCGCCTGCCCCGCGGCGAGTCGGTGGTGACCCCGGGCTCGCGCTGCCCGAGCTGCGGGCGGCGCCTCTCCGCGCTCGACCTCGTCCCCGTGCTCTCCTGGCTGTTCCTGCGCGGACGCTGCCGCACCTGCGGCGCGCGGATCTCGCCGCGCTACCCGCTCGTCGAGGCCCTCATGGCCGGCCTCTTCGCCGCGCTCGTCGCCCTCTTCCCGCCCGCGCACCACGGCGCGGCCGTCCTGCCGCTCCTGGCCGTCGTCGCGATGCTGGTCATGGCCGCGCTCATCGACCTCGAGCGCTACGTGCTGCCCGACGTCCTGACGCTGCCCGCGCTGGCGCTGGCGCTCCTCGGCTCGCTGCTGTGGGACGGCACGCCCGGCCTGCCGTCGCCGGAAGCGGCGCTGGCCGGCGCCCTGGCCGGCGCCGGCGTGCTGGTGCTCATCAACCGCGTGGGCGGGCTGGTGCTGAGGCGCCTGGGCGACACCTCCGAGCGCCTGTGGCCCGTCAGCCTCGACCAGGTGAACGTCGCGGCCGTCGTCGGCGCCGCGCAGGGCCTGTGGCCGGGGCTCATCGCCGGTCTCGCCAGCCTCACCCTCAACCTCTTCGCGCGCCGCCCGCTGCGACTCGGCGAGCCGCTCCTCTACGGGCTGTGGCTCCTCGGGATCGTGCTGGCTTCGCTCGGCTTCCCCGTCCCCCTGGCCACGTCCGTGGCCGGCAGCGTGCTCGCCGCCGGCGCCTGGGCCCTGGTGGGCGCCGTCTACTGGTGGCTGCACGACGCCACGCGGCCGGGCGAGGAGGAGGAGCCGGGCGAGGAGGCAGACGAGCCGGTGGCCATGGGGTTCGGGGACGTGAAGCTCGCCGCCGTGCTCGGCGCGTTCCTCGGCTGGGAGCGGCTGCTCGTGGCCCTGTTCCTCGCCGTCACGCTGGGCGCCGTGGGGGGCATCGTCGCGCGCCTCCTCGGCGGCGACAGGCTCGTGCCGTTCGGGCCCTACCTGCTCCTCGGCGCCCTCGCCTCGCTCTTCGTGGGCGACGCCGTGATCGCGTGGTACCTGGGCCTCCTCGCGCCGTGAGCGGGCCCGACGCGGTGTTACAGTGTGCCTTCGCCCGCCCAGGAGCGGTAGCGTCTGCGCCTCGCGGCCCGCTGGCCGACGACCGGCGCGCCCTCGCGAAAGAGGCGTGAGTAGATGGACGTGCTGCGTGTGCCCAGCCTGGCCGGCCGCGACCTGCTGGCCCTGTCCGACCTGACCAAGGAGGAGTTCGACGGGCTCTTGACCAGCGCCGTGCAGATGAAGCAGGACTGGAAGCGCGGCGTGAGGCCCAAGCACCTGGAGCACAAGACGCTGGCGATGATCTTCGAGAAGCAGTCGCTGCGCACGCGCTCCACGTTCGACATCGCGATGAACCACCTCGGCGGGCACGCGATACTGCTCAGCCAGAACTACATAGGCTGGGGCGTGCGCGAGACGATCAGGGACGTCGCTTCGAACCTCGACCGCTGGGTCGACGGGATCATGGCGCGCACCTACGGCCACGACACCCTGGAGACGCTGGCCATGCACGCCGAGGTGCCGGTCATCAACGGCCTCTCCGACAGGCTGCACCCCTGCCAGCTCCTCGCCGACTACGTCACCCTCCTCGAGCGCTTCGGGGAGCTGCGGGGGCTGCGCATCGCCTACGTCGGCGACGGCAACAACGTCTGCAACTCGCACGTGAACGCCGCGGCCCTGGCCGGCACGAGCCTCGTGATCGCGTGCCCCGAGGGCTACGAGCCCGACGCCGACATCGTGGCCGCCGCCCGCGCCCGCGGCGCCGACGTGACGATCGTGCGCGACCCGCGCGAGGCCGCGCGCGGCGCCGACGCTCTCTACACGGACGTGTGGGTCTCGATGGGCATGGAGGACGAGCTCGAGGAGCGGCGCGCGGCGTTCGCCGGCTACACGATCACGCCGGCGTGGTTCGACGACCTCTCGCCGCGCGGCGTCTTCATGCACGACCTCCCCGCGCACTACGGCGAGGAGTGCACCGAGGAGGCCGTCTACCACGAGCGCAGCGTCGTCTTCGACCAGGCCGAGAACAGGCTGCACGCCCACAAGGCGGTCCTCGTGCAGCTCCTGTCGGACGGGAACGCCTGATGGCCGGGCCCGTGCGCGTCGGCGTCCTCGGCGCCAGCGGCTACGGCGGGGCCGGGCTGCTCGAGCGCCTGGCGCGCCACCCGCACGCGCAGGTCGTCGGCGTCGGCTCGCGCCAGTACGCCGGCCAGGGCATCGACGCCTGCTGGCCTCACCTCGCCGGGCTCTTCCCCGACCTCGTCTTCGCCGGCGAGGACGAGGTCATCGCGGCCTCCGACGTCGTGTTCTGCGCCACGCCCCACGGCGCCACGGCGCCGCTCGCGAAGAGGGCACTCGACGCCGGCAGGGCGGTCGTCGACCTCTCCGCCGACTTCAGGCTCCCCGCCGCGACCTACGCCGAGTGGTACGGGGCGCAGCACCCGCACCCCGAGCTGATCGACGAGGCCGTCTACGGCCTCGTGGAGCTGCACCGCGACGAGCTCGTCGCCAAGCGCCTCATCGCCAGCCCCGGCTGCAACGCCACGGCCGCCAGCCTGGCGCTCGCGCCCCTGGCCGCCGCGGGCCTGCTGGGCCCTTCGGCGGTGGCGAACGTGATCACCGGCGTCTCCGGCGCGGGGCGGTCGACCAGCGCGCCCCTGCACTTCCCCGAGATGGACGGGAACGCCCGCGCCTACAAGCCCTCCGGCACCCACAGGCACACGGCCGAGATCGAGGCGACGGTGGGGCGCGTGAAGAAGGGCGGCAAGCGCCTGGCCACCCACGCGCCGTTCGAGCCCTACACGGTCAGCTTCACGCCGCACATCGTGCCCATGGTCCGCGGGATCCTCGCGACCTGCGCCACGCGCGTGAAGGAGACCGAGCTCACCGACGAGACCGTGATGCAGGTGCTGCGCGACTACTACGCCGGCGACCCGCTGATCCACGTGCAGGAGGACCTGCCGCAGACGAAGGCGGTGAGCGGCAGCGACAGGGCCGTGCTCTCCGGACGCTTCGACCCGCGCAGCGGCCACGTGATCACGTTCTGCGCCATCGACAACCTCGGCAAGGGCGCCGCCGGGCAGGCCGTGCAGGCGTTCAACGTCGCCCACGGCTTCCCGGAGACCGCCGGCCTGCGGCTCGAGGGGGTGTGGCCGTGAGGGCGCCCGCGGGCTTCGAGCTCGCCGGCGTCACCGCCGGCATCAAGGAGTCTGGCAGGAGCGACCTCGGCCTCATCTACTCGCCCCACCCGCTGGCCTGGGCGCTCGTCTCCACGACGAACCTCGTCAAGGCGCCGTGCGTGTCGCGCAACCGCGCGCGGTTCGCGGCCGGCACGCCCGTGCGCGCCGTGGTCGTGAACAGCGGCAACGCCAACTGCGCCAACGGCGAGCGCGGCATCTGGGACAACGAGGACCTGGCCGGCGCCGTGGCCGCGACGCTGGCGCTCGACAGGGTGCAGGACGTGCTGACGGCCTCGACGGGCGTCATCGGCGTGCCGCTGCCCATCGACAGGCTGAAGGAGGCGATGCCGCGGGCGGCGCGCGACCTCACCGGCGACACCGCGGCGTTCGCCGAGGCGATCCTCACGACCGACACCTGCCCCAAGGAGGCGGCGGCCACGCTGTCCTCCGGCGCTCGCGTCGTGGGCGTGGCCAAGGGCTCCGGCATGATCCACCCGAACATGGCCACGCTGCTGGCGTTCGTGATGACCGACGCGCACGTCCCGCAGGAGGACCTGCGCGAGATGTGGCCGCGGGTCGTCGACCGCACCCTCAACCAGGTCAGCGTCGACGGCGACACCTCGACGAACGACATGGCGATGGTCCTGTCCTCGCGGCGCGTGCCCGCCGAGCTGGCGGAGCTGGAGGCGGCGCTCGTGGAGGTCTGCGAGAAGCTGGCCCGCAAGGTCGCCCGCGACGGCGAGGGGGCGACGAAGCTGATCACCGTGCGGGTGAGCGGCGGGCGCAACGAGGCCGAGGCGCGCGCCGCCGCCAAGGCCGTGGCGGGCAGCATGCTGGTGAAGGCAGCGGTGCACGGCGCCGACCCGAACTGGGGCCGGGTCCTCGCCGCCGTGGGGCGGTCGGGCGCCGTCTGCGACCTGGCGAACGTGCGCGTGCGCGTGCAGGGCGTCGAGCTCTACCGCGGCTCGCCCTTGTCCTTCGACGCCGCCAGGGTCTCGCACCTGCTGAGGCGCGAGGAGGTGCTGCTCGAGGCCGACCTCGCCGCCGGCGACGCCACCGCCGAGGCCTGGGGCTGCGACCTCACGGCCGAGTACGTGAGCATCAACGCCGACTACACGACCTAGCGCCGCCGGTTCGCGATGTGGATCGCCCGCCCGTGGGCGTGCTCGGCCGCCTCCATGATCGTCTCGGAGAGCGTGGGGTGCGGGTGTTGGGTCAGGGCCAGGTCCTCGAGCGTCGCGCCCATCTCGATGGCGAGCGCGGCCTCGGCGATCAGGTCGCCGGCGCTCGGCGCGACGATGTGGCAGCCGAGCAGCAGGTCGGTCTTGGCGTCGCCGATCACCTTCACGAGCCCCTCGTCGGTGCCGAGTGAGGCCGCGCGGCCCGACGCCGTGAGCGGGAAGCGCCCCACACGCACCTCGAACCCCGCCTCCTTCGCCTCCTCCTCGGTCATGCCGACGCTGGCGAGCTCGGGCGTCGTGTAGATCACCGAGGGGACGACCGTGTCGTAGGCCGAGGGCTTGCCGGCGGCGTGCTCGGCCGCGACCAGGCCCTCCTTCATCGCCTTGTGAGCGAGGAGCGGTCCGCGCGCGACGTCGCCGATCGCGTAGACGTGCTCGCGGGTCGTCTGCATGTGCTCGTTCACGACCCTGACGTAGCCGCGCTCGTCGACCTCGACGCCGATCTCCTCCAGCCCCAGCCCGTGGCCGTTCGGCCTGCGCCCGACGGCGACCAGCACCTTGTCGGCGACGACGGTCTTCGCGCCGTCCTCGCCCTCCAGGGCGACCTCGACCGAGGCCTTCTTCGCCTTCTGCCCGGCGACCTTCGTGCCCGTGAGGACCTCGATGCCGCGCCTCTCGAGCGCCTTGCGCAGCTCCTTCGAGGCGTCGGCGTCGGCGGTGGGGGCGATCCGCGGCAGCATCTCGACGACCGTCACCTGGCTGCCGAGGGCCGAGTAGACGTCGGCGAACTCGAGGCCGATGGCGCCGCCGCCGATGACGAGCAGACGGCCGGGCACCTCGTCGCCGAGCTGCAGGGCCCCGGTGGAGTCGATGAAGCGGTCGCCGTCAACCTCGAACCCGGGGATGACGGCGGGCCGCGAGCCGGTGGCGACGATGAACCGCTTGGCCTGGTGCCGCTCGCCGGCGACCTCGACCTCGTTCGGCCCCACGAACCGCGCCTCGCCCTTGAGGAGCTCGACCTTGTTCCCCTTGAAGAGCTGCTGGACGCCGCTCGTCATCTTCTTGACCACGCTGGCCCTGAACGCGTCGATCCGCGCGAGGTCGAGCTGCGGCTCGCCGAAGCTCACGCCGAGGCGGCTCGCCTCCCGCCCGTTGCGCACCTCGGCGGCCACGTGCAGCAGCGCCTTCGTGGGTATGCAGCCGACGTTGAGGCACACGCCCCCGACGTCGCCCTTCTCGGCGCAGGCCACCTTGAGACCGAGCTGCGCGGCGCGGATGGCGGCGTGGTAGCCCCCTGGTCCCGAGCCGATGACGATGAGGTCGAACTCCATGCCAGCCTCCAAGACCGCGTACTAGGCCGAGTGTAACTTCCGTCGCCCCACGCTCCCGTCCCGCACGGGGCTCGTAGGGACCCCGCGGTCGGGCGGAGCAGACCGGTGACCAGGGGCTCGGGCGCCCGCCCCGCGCGGTGTCTGTCGGCGGTGCGAACGCTGTTGACGCCGTCCCCGCCCGAGCCTAGGATGCCGCCATGGACACGAGCGTCTCACACGGTCGCGCGGCGGCGTGGCGTGGCGTTCGACTAGACCTAGGCCCAGCGGGGGCGCCACGCTGACGGGCTGACGTCCCGCGGCACTGGCGCGCCCCGGCCCTCGCGGCCGGGGTTCTTCTTGTCTGGCCGACCTTGCCGAAGCGGAGGGATCATGACCCAGACCGTTCCGGGTAGCGACGCCCGCCAGGCGGAGCGCTACTCGCCAGGTGACGTAGAGGCCAAGTGGCAGCGCCGCTGGCGCGAGGCGGGCCTCTACGAGACGGACCTGCACGACGACAGCAGGCCGAAGTTCTACTTCCTCACGATGTACCCGTACCCGTCGGGCGACCTGCACGTGGGCCACTGGTACGCCGAGGCGCCGGCCGACGCGGCCGCGCGCTACCGCCGGATGCGCGGCTACAACGTGCTCTTCCCCATGGGCTTCGACGCTTTCGGCCTGCCGGCCGAGAACGCCGCCATCCGCGCCGCGCAGCGGGGCGAGGACGTCCATCCCGCCACGCTCACCTACCAGCGCATCGCGCGCATGGAGAAGCAGTACGACCAGATGGGCGCGATGTTCGACTGGTCGAAGAAGGTCATCACCTGCGACCCCGAGTACTACAAGTGGAACCAGTGGTTCTTCCTGAAGATGTACGAGCGCGGCCTGGCCTACCGCAAGGAGTCGTACGTCAACTGGGACCCCGTGGACCAGACGGTGCTCGCCAACGAGCAGGTGATAGACGGACGCGGCGAGCGCTCCGGCGCGCTGATCGAGCGCCGGTTGATGCCGCAGTGGCACTTCAAGATCACCGCCTACGCCGACGAGCTGCTCGACTTCACTGGCCTCGACTGGCCCGAGCGGGTCAGGGTCATGCAGACGAACTGGATCGGCCGCTCCGAGGGCGCCGAGGTCGTGTTCGAGAGCGAGCAGGGCGACGACATCGTCGTGTTCACGACCCGGCCCGACACGCTCTGGGGCGTGACGTTCATGGTCCTGGCGCCGGAGCACCCGCTGGTCGAGAAGCTCACGAC
>DASVDQ010000123.1 GCA_036381035.1 Trueperaceae bacterium
GCGCTCGCCGAGCGCGGCTTTAAGGTGTTCCCGATCAAGGCCGGGGCCAAGACACCGCCGCTCTGGAAGAACTGGCCCGAGCGCGCCGCCGCCACGGTGCCGGCCAACTGGCCGCAGGACGCTAATATCGGCATCCACTGCGAGGGGCTGGTCGTGCTCGACGTGGATGTGCGCTCGGGCGGCAACGAGACGCTGGCGACGCTGGACCTGCCGCTGACGCTCACGACCCTGACCCCGACCGGCGGGCGCCACCTCTTCTACCGCCTCCCCGAGGGCCACCCCGGCGTGCCGAACGGCGCCAACAAGCTCGGGCCGGGCATCGACGTGAAGTCGACGCGCGGCTACGTGATGGCGCCGGGGTCCGAGGTGCCCGCCGGGCGCTACCGGTTCGAGGCCGACACCCCGATCGCCGACGCGCCGGCATGGCTGCTCGAGCAGCTCGGCGAGTACACACCGCACGAGCGCAGCGAGGTACGGGAGGTGCCGGATGCGCCGGAGGACGTGGTGGAGCGCGCCCGGGAGTGGTTGAGCCGGCAGCCGGTCGGGGACCAAGCGTTCAAGTCGGCCTGTGGGCTGCGCGATTTCGGCCTATCGGTCGAGCAGGCCGTCGCGCTGCTGTTGGAGCACGACGGGCGCTCCGAGGAAGTGCTGCGCCCCAAGGTCGAGCACGCCTACCGTTACGCGCAGAACGACCCCGGCTCCAAAGCCGCGAGCGCCGAGGACTTTCCGGTCGTCGAGGCGGCGCCGGAGAAGCCGCGCCCGAAGCTGCTGCGCCTGAACGAGCTCGCCGGCCACCCGCCCGGTCCCTACCTCATCAAGGGGTTGCTGCAGCGCCACTCCCACGCCGTGCTCTACGGCGCGCCCGGCGCCGGCAAGACCTTCGTGGCGCTCGACATCGCGTTCCACGTCGCCAGTGGCAGGCTCTGGCGCGGGCGGCGCGTGCACCAGGGGGTGGTCCTCTACCTCGCGTACGAGGGCATCGGCGGCTTGGCGAAGCGTGCGGCGGCGCTCCTGCACCACTACGGGGACGTGTCCGACGTGCCGCTATACGTCGTCGGCGCCGACTACAACCTGCGCGAAAAGGCCGGGCGGCAGGCGCTGGCCGCCGACCTCGGCCAGCTTCCTGAGAAGCCGGTGCTGGTGGTGATCGACACCCTGGCGCGCGCCATGAAGGGCGGCGACGAGAACAGCGCGCAGGACATGGGCGCGCTGAACGACGCCGTGAGCGCCCTGATTCAGGCGACCGGTGCGTGCGTGATGCTCGTGCACCACAGCGGTAAGAACAAGGCGAGCGGCGCGCGCGGCTCGAGCGCCCTGCTCGGCGC
>DASVDQ010000124.1 GCA_036381035.1 Trueperaceae bacterium
GTGTGCCAGTCGGCATCCTGGCCGGGATCCACATTACTGGGGCGGCTGTCCCGGATGCCGAGAATGCGCGCCAGCAGGAAGTCCTTGAAGCAGCCGTCGGTGAAGCAGTACGCCCGGGCATGCCAGCGGAAACCGTCGAACGCGATGGCATGCGGCGCGATCCAGCGCCAGCGAGGAGCGGGGCCGGAAAGGGACTGGTATTCGACTTCGATGGCCTGTTTGTTGTGAATGGCTTGGAGCACGGTGCGCAGGTTGCCGGCATCGATACCACGGGCAGGGCCGCGCACCGTGTCGAAGGCCGGCAGCTGGCCGATCCAGGTTTCCTCCTGCGTGACGATGCCGTCGGAGATCGACCGCAATTGGGACAGGTAGCTGGCCGGGTCCGGTTTCAGAAACAGGGGCTCGAAGCAGTCGCCCCGGACGTAGGTGCGGGCGCTCTTGTCGTAGACCATGTTGCCCGGCGCCATGCCGAGGTAGCGGTTCAGGTCGGTGGATGCCTGGTTGATCGAGATCCCGAAGGCGGCCATCAGGTCGCCGCGGTTGACATGGCCGTCCCAGAACAGCCGGAACTCGATGAACTCGAGCCGGCGCTCAATGCCCCACCGAGCGCTGTCCTGCGTCGCCCCCACCTTGACACTCCGGCATCATGACCCGCATCGAAACTGTATTCGACCAGTTCCTGGTTGGTTTGTAAAGAGAGGATGGGTGCGGCGGGGACCATCGCCGCGAGGGGGGCGTGGCGCAGTCAGCGAATCATGGTATCTTTCATGGCATTAGATGCTTGTTGCCGCGGTAACGCATTGATCTATATGCGATTGAAGTTCCCATTGATGTTCGAGTGGAAGTGACCGCTGGTATCATCCGGCATGGCAAGAGCGTGGCTCATCAAGAACGAGCCCGACTGCTACTCGTTCGACGACCTGTTGCGCGACGGCAAGGTGCAGTGGGACGGCGTGCGCAACTACCAGGCTCGGAACTACATGCGTGACGAGATGCGGCCGGGCGACCAGGTGCTCTACTACCACTCCTCCACCGCCGAGCCGGCGGTAGTGGGCCTCGCGGAGGTGGCGTCGGAGCCCTACCCCGACCCCACGCAGTTCGACCCCACCAGCGAGTACTACGACCCCAAGGCCACACCGGACAGCCCGCGCTGGCACCTCGTGGAGTTCAGGCCCGTGAGGCGTCTCCCGCGCCCCGTCACCCTGGCCGAGATGAAGCGCGACCCCGCCCTGGAGGGCATGCGCCTGCTTCAGCGCGGGAACCGCCTGAGCGTGATGCCCGTCGAGCCGGAGCACTTCGCCCGCGTGCTCGAGCTGGCGGGAAGCTGAGCACGGTGCCGCGCCTCCGCCACGGGACCGGGGCGGGCGCGCCGGACGCGCCGCGCTTCACCGAGCGGCACGTGCGCGTGCTGCACGCCGTGGCCGAGAGCTACATCCGCACCGCGCACCCGGTCCCCTCGCAGCACGTGGCGTCCCAGCTGGACGTCTCCAGCGCGACCGTCCGCAACGACTTCGGCGCCCTCGAGGAGGGCGGCCTGCTGCAGCAGCCTCATACCTCGGCCGGGCGCATACCCACGGCGGAGGGCTTCCGCTACTACGCCGCCTCCTACCTGCCGCCGCGGCGCCTGCCCCGGGGCGAGCGCGAGGTCATCAGGCGCGAGCTGGGCGGCGTGGGCGGCGACGAGCTCTTCGTCCAGGCGTCGCGCCTTGCCGCGCGCCTCTCCGGCTACGCCGTGCTCGTCAGGCTGCCCCCCGACGACGCCCTCCGCGTCCACGAGGTGCACCTCTCGCTGGTCTCGACCCGGCGCCTCCTGGCCGTGGTCGTGCTCGAGAACGGCCTCGTGCGCCAGCTCGGCGTGGGCCTCGACCCCATGCCGTACGAGGGCGTCATAGACGAGGCCGAGCGCAACCTGCGGCAGCTCGACCTGAGCGTGGGCGACGCCCCGCGGACCCTCCGGGCCGTGGCCGCGACCGCGGACGAGGACCTGGCCCGCACGCTACGGGCCGTCGCCGACGCCTGGGTGGGCCTGCGCTCGGCGAAGCTGTTCCGCGCCGGGCTCGGGCGGCTCCTGGACGAGCCGGAGGGCGAGGACCCCAGCTTCGTGCGGCTGGTCGTGGAGCACGTCGAGGGCGAGGCCGCGCTGCCCGAGGCGCCGGAGGGGGACATCGAGCTCGACCTCGACGACCGTCTGGCGCTGGTCAGCGCCTCGTTCTCCTTCGGCGCCGGCCGGGGCGCCCTCACCCTGGTCGGCCCGGCGCGCATGCGCTACCCCCACGCGCTCTCGATCGCCAGGGAGTTCGGCCGCGCCCTCACCGCGAGCTCGGGCCAGGACGCCGCCGCGGGCTGAGCCCACGGTCCGCCGGCGCCTCTCAGACACGCAGGAGACCGCATCCCTACGGAGTTTCTCACAGCTCGGGGCACCCCGCGGGCCTATGCTCGTGAGCGTGTCATTAGGGGGCTCGCCGCGTGCCTAACGAGGTGTACCGCGCCGCCGTGGACGGCCTCGCCGGCCTCGTCCCGCCGCGCGTCGCCCAGCGCCTCGTCGACGAGGCGCTGAAGGCGACGCGCCGCACGCCGGAGGACGTGAGCCTCTCGGCGATGCGGCGCCTCCTCCTGGGGCCGATCCGCGCCGAGCTGGACGGCGTCCTGCCGCCCGGCGCGGCCGGCCCTGGGCTCAAGCGCCTCGCCGCCTCGCTCGCCCACCACGACGACCAGCCGCGACGGCGCTGGTGGCAGCTGCGCCGCCGCACTGCCCAGATCGGCGGCGAGGCGAGCGACGCCGAGGCCGCTCGCGACCCGGGCCACGACCCCGACACAGCGACGCCGCCCGTCCCCGCCCTGGGCGCCGCCGCCAAGGCGGCGGCCGTCGCCGGACCGTCGCCGAACGTCCGCGCCACGCTGGTGCGCCGCGTCGACCCGGCCGAGGCCGCCGCGATCGAGCGGGCCGTGGCGGCGGAGCGGTCGGGCGCCGCGGGCGGCGGCGTGGCCGTCGCCGCTGACGCTCGGCCGGACGCCCCGTCGCGCCGACGGGCGCCCCGTGCCGCCCCCCTGCCCGCGCTCGACGACGCGCTCGTCGACAAGGCGCTGCGCGCCTTCGGCGCCCTCGAGACCGTGCGCCAGGTGGTGGCCGTGAGGGGCGCCGAGGTCGTACTGGGGAGCGGCGAGGGCGTCGACGAGGCCGCGCTGCCGGGGCTGGCCCTGGCGACGTCGCGGCTCCTCGGCCGCGACGGCACCCTCAAGCTGTTCGCCCTGGAGCGCCCCTCCGGCGCCCTGTTCCTGTTCCCGCTGCGCGGCGGCGGGCTCGTGGTACTGACCAAGCCCAAGGTGAACGTCGGCGCGGTGCTGGCCGCCCGCGCCGCCCTCGAGGAGGCAGCATGATCGCTCGTCTGAGACCCATAGCCGTCGTGGCAGCGCTGTTCGTGCTGGTCGGCGCTCCGGCACTGGCCCAGGAGGACAGCGTCCTGCAGCGCTACGACCTGGCCGTGGAGAACCTCGAGTTCGCGATCGCCTCCGTGCCCGGCGACCCCGTGCAGGCGCGCGACGAGCTCGAGCGCGCCGTCAACGCGCTGCTCACGCTCTCGCGCGACACCACGAGCGCCACGCTCCTCGAGGCGATGCAGCGCACGTTCGACCGCGCCAGGACCGCCGTGGACAACGAGAGCCGCGCCGACCTCGCCGTGCAGGCGGCGGTGCTGCGCGGCGGCTTCCGCCGCCTGGTGGCCGACTCGGCCTTCACCGCCGGCGCCGCTGGAGAGCTCGACACGGCCCTGTCTCGCCTCACCCACGTGGCCGAGGAGCTGGGCTTCGCCGCCGACGACCTAGAGACGCTGGCGGGCGCCGGCACCTCGCTGGCAGCGCTGCGGCTGGCCTTCGAGGCCGGGGCCGCCGCGGCGATCGCGGCCGAGCTCACGGTGAGCGAGCGCCTGCTGCCCACCGACAGGGAGGCGGCCTACGAGGCGCTGGCGACGGCCTACGGGGACTCGCTGCTGGTGCAGGACTCCCCGCGCGCCGACCCCGACCTCCACGCGGCGCTCCTGCGCGCCGCCCAGGCGCTGGTCCAGAACGACGCCGAGGCCTTCGCTGACGCCACCGACGAGGCCGAGGGCCACCTCACGCGCCTGGCGTCGGCCGCACGCGCCGGCGAGGCCGGCGGGCTGGCCGCGCCGGCCGCGCCGCCGGAGGGCGCCGCACCGGACGCCGCCGGCGCCGCCCCCGGGGCCGGCGAGGCCCCCGCGCCCGCCGCGCAGGATGAGGCCCCCGCCGCGCCGCCCGCGGAGGGCGCTCCCGCGCCCGCCGACCAGCAGGCCGACCAGGCGGCGCCCCAGGGCGGTCAGCCGGACGCGGCCGAGCCGCCGTCCGACGAGGCGGCCGCGCCGCCCGCAGCGCCGGCCGCCGCAGGGCCCGAGGGCCAGCCGGGCGCGGGCGAGGCCGCCGGACGACCCGGCGAGGGGCTCGGCGAGCTGCCGTCGCTCGGCGGCGAGCCTGCCGCCGAGGGCGCCGCGCCCGTGGACCTCGCCCTGCTCAGGGCGCAGTTCGAGCAGGAGCGTCGCGACGCCGAGCTGGCCGCTCTCGTCCAGGAGCTCGAGGGCGCGGGCCTGCCGGCCGGCCTGGCGAGGTCGCAGGCCTCGGCGCTGCTGGACGCGGGCTTCACGTCCACGGACGCGGCGTTCGACGCCGTCGCCGCGCGCCTGGGCGAGGCCGTGGCCGACCTGCGCGCGGGCGACGCCGCCGGCGCCGCGAGCGCCGTGGGGACGGCCAGGATGGCCTTCGAGAACGTGCGCGGCCTCGTGGGCGCCAGGGACTCCGCCGCCGCGGCCGACGCGGCCGCCCTCTTCGACAGCGTCCTCGACCGCCCCGCGATGCGCGAGCACGACCTGACGCTGCTCGCCGCCTCGGTCGAGGCGGGCCGCGCGGCGCTGCTCGGCGAGCCGGCCGCCGGCGCCGGCCTGTCCCTGGAGCGGAGCGTCGACGCGGTCTGGGGCGGTTGGACGCGCCTGGCCGTGCTGTTCGTGCTCGGCGTCCTCGCCTTCGTGCCGCTGCGCTACCTGAACCTGGCGTTCGGCGGCGGCAACGCGAACTGGCGGCTCGTCGCCTGGGCGCTGTTCCTCCTGCTGGTGCCGGTCTTCTACGAGGCCCTAGCGGCCCTCGGCACCGCCGTCGCGCGGCTCACGGAGACCCCCTCCCTCGACGTCCTGGCGCGCTGGTCGATGTTCGACAGCACGCTGGGGCACGTCGTATGGGCCGCGCTGGTCTTCCTCGCCCTGCTCTTCGCCGCGATCGGCCTGCGCGGCATCTGCGCCCAGTTCGGCGTGCTCGGCGCGCGCGGCGGCCCCCAGGCGTCCACGACGCCGACGCTCGTCGAGTCGAGCGGGGTGCGGCAGCAGACGGCGGTAGACTGGGACGACGAGTTCTGAAGCCCCCGGCCGTCGCGCCCGGCGCCGCCAGCACCCCTGGCCGGGCTGAATCACCGGAGCCCTGATGACCAACCTCGTCTACCAGACGGCGGTCGAGGAGCTGGAGGCGGTGATGTCGCCGCGCGTCGTCTCCCGCTCGCTCAAGGAGGGCCTGCGCCAGCACGGGCGCTCCCCCGAGACCGTCGACGTCGCGACGCTCGAGGAGATCCTCAAGGGCCAGGTCTACCGCCAGCTCCAGGTCACGATGCCCGTGACCGAGGCGAAGGCCACGGTGGCCAACATCCTCGAGCGCCTGCGTGAGGTAGGCGACGACAAGGCCCCGGCGCCTCGCAGCGGCCTCGAGGCCCAGGCCGAGCGCCTCCAGAACCTGCAGCAGGCGCTCAAGCCGTACAACCTCTACTTCGAGTGGCCAGAGGTCCAGAAGCTGCGGGCGCAGCTCCAGCTCCTCGAGGCCGAGCACGAGGCCGGGCGCGAGGCCGGCACGCTCCTCGCCGACGCCGAGGCCCAGCTCGAGGCCGTGTCGCAGAAGCTCGAGGACCAGCTCGTGCTGCAGGCGCGCGAGGTCGGCGAGCTCTCCGAGGCCCTGGAGGCCGTCCGCTCGCTGGGCGGACCGAAGGTGAGGCGGCTGGAGTCCCTCGTCAACCACATGCGCTCGGCGCAGGAGGCCAGGCACCTCGCCCCCGCGGAGCTCGAGCGGGCCAGGAGGCTCGCCCGCGACCTCCGCAAGCTCATGGAGTCGAGCGTCTACTCCGAGGCACAGGAGGGGGACGCCGAGGGCCAGACCGCGCCGGCCGAAGCGGAGGCCGACGAGGGCGGGGTCTTCGACGTCGGCACCGAGGACGAGGAGATCCTGACCATCGACGTCGGCAACCTCACGCCGGAGGCGAGCGAGCGCCTGCGACTGATCGACCTGGCCGCCGAGTCGGAGGACCTCGCCGCCCTGCGCGACGAGCACGGCGTGCTGCTCGACTACCGGCCCGACCTCGCCGCGCGGTTCGAGGCCCTGGCGGCCGACCTGGCGGCGGGACGGACCGTCGCCGACGAGCTCGCGGAGCTGCGCGAGGCGCTGCCCGCGGCCGCCGACGAGGTGCGGGCCTCCCTCCGCGCCGAGTTCGAGGAGCTCGGCCGCGAGGTCGAGGAGCTGCCGGAGGTCATCGACGCCGCCGAGCTCCGTCAGGCGGCGAAGGTCACCCTGGGCATACTGGCCACGACGCTCCCGGCCGCCGCCGACGTCGATCACGTCAGGCAGCTCCGCGAGCTGGCCCGCGAGCAGGTCGAGGTCCAGCGACGCGCCGAGGAGGCGCTCGAGGCGCAGTTCAAGGCGCAGGAGGAGCTGGTGCGGCGCCTCGAGGAGACCCTCGTGCGCTACGAGGCCCACAGCCCCTCGGAGGACGTGCGGCGCCTGCGGGAGGAGCTCGAGTCCCTGCGCCTGGCCCACGCCAGCCGCACGCTCGTGCCCGAGGTGATGGCCTCGGTGAGGCAGGCCGAGGAGCGCCTGGCCCGCGAGCTGGCCGAGCGCGCCACCGAGGAGTCCGAGCGCCGCCGGGCGCGCATCGAGAGCCTGCGGGCCCAGCTCCTGGCGGTGCCCCCCACCGCCACGCTCGGGGACCGGGTCGAGGCCGCGCTGCGCGAGGTGGACAGGCTGCTCGAGGAGCAGGCCGGCAGCGAGGCGGCCAGCGCCCTGCTGCTCGACGAGGAGCTGGGGCCCACGCTGCCGCTGGACGCCGAGCACGCCGACCTCGGCGCGCTGGAGGCCCTGATCTCGTCGCTGCGCAGCGAGGCGATCGTCAGCGTCAGGAAGCGGCTCGAGCGCCTGGCCGAAAGGGCCGGCGAGATCGGCAGCGTCTCCTTCGCGGAGCGCATCCAGGCGGCTATGACCGACCTCGAGGGCGGCGTGTTCCCCGACCTGGCCGGCCTCGAGGTCGAGCTGGGCCGGGCCAGCGAGGCCGCGCGCACGCACCAGCTCGGCGAGCTCCACAGGCTGGGCCGCGAGGCCCAGACCTACGCCGGGCTCGACGACCCGCAGGTGCGCGAGCTGTTCGAGCTGCTCGCGTCCGAGCGCCAGCAGCTCGCCGCGGGCGGGCACGCCCGGCGCCTCGGCGAGGCCGCGCTGCTCCTGGGCCGCGTCGAGGCGCGCGTCGAGGAGCGCCTGTCGAGCGTGCCCGCGCGGCTCGACGACGCGCTGGCGCGCTTCGAGGTCGTCGCCAAGCTGAACAGCGACGACGTCGCCACCGTGCGGCGCATCCTCCAGCACCTCGACTCGCAGCGCGACTCCCTGAACCGCGTCTCGGTGGGCCTGCGCCTGCAGCTCGAGTCGTCCTTGTCGCAGGCCGAGCAGCTCCTGTCCAGCCTCGAGGAGGAGTACGAGGCCACGCGCCTCATCGCCGACCAGCTCGTCGCCGGGGGGCTGCTCGACGACGTGCTCGGCCCCCTGGCCGGGGCGGGCGGCGGGGCGGCCGAGCCGGCGCGGACCGGTCAGCCTCCCGCCGAGCTGGCCGAGCGCTACGCCGACACGCCCGGCGTCGCGTCAGTGAGCGTGCTCTCCCCCGCCGGCGAGCTCCTCGCCGGCGCACCGCTCCACGGCGCGGACGGTCGGCGGGCCCTGGGCGACCTGAGGCGGTCCGCGGCGGCGCTGCTGGCGCGCGAGGCGGAGCGGGAGGGCGACGTGCTCGTCGTGACGGCCGGGCTGTCGGAGGGGCACCTAGTCGTGGCGTTCGCGCCGGGCCTCACCGTGACGCTGAGGGTCGACTCGGCGGCCCTGGCCCCCGTGGTCTCCGGCCGGCTGCGCCGCGACCTGGCCGGCGACTGACGGCGGCCGTGCGCTCACTGACCCGCGACGTCGGGAGCCTGGACGACCTGCGCCGCCTCGCCGAGGACGTGGCCGCCGCCACCGGGCCGGGCGACATGCTCGTGCTCACGGGCCCGCTGGGAGCGGGCAAGACCACTTTCGTGCAGCAGCTCGCCGCCGCGCTGGGGTCTACCGCGGCGGTGAGCAGCCCCACCTACACGCTGGTGCACGAGTACCCCACGCCGCAAGGCACGCTCGTCCACGTCGACCTCTACCGCCTGCCGCCGGGCGGCGCGTCCGCGCTGGGCCTCGACGACTACCTGGACAGGTCGCGCCTCGTCGCCGTGGAGTGGGGTGAGCCGCTGCTCGCCGAGCACCCTGGCGCCCACCACCTCGAGCTGGCGCTGGTGGACGAGGACGTGGGGCGCCGCGTCGCGACCTGGCGGTCGCCGGAGCCGCCGTGATGAGCCGTGTCTCCGGCGGGCCGGATGCCGTCGGCCCCACGCCGACGCGCCGCCGACCCGCCGCGCGGGCGACCCGCGACGGGGGTCCGGGGCGGTGAGCGAGCGCGCGGCCGGGAGCCGCCTGACGCTGGCCGTCGACTGCGCCACGCCGTACCTGGCGCTGGCGCTCGTCGACGAGGACGGGCGCGTGCTGGGCCGCTTCGCCGCCGAGGTGGGGCGGGAGCACGCCACGCGCCTGGTGCCTGAGCTGCACGCGCTCACCGCCGGGGTGCCGGGCTGGCGCGGCCGGCTGGCGCTGGTCGTGGCCGGCGTGGGGCCCGGCTCCTACACGGGGCTCAGGGTCGCGCTGGCGACGGCCAGCGGGCTGGCCCGCGCCGTCGGCGCGGAGGTGAGGGGCGCGCCCACCTTCGCCGCCCTCGCCGCCGGCGTGCTCGCGCCAGGCGAGGACGCGGTGGTAACCCTCGACGCCAGGCGCGGCAACGTCTACGCCGCCCACTGCCGGCGTGCACCAGGCCCCGAGGACGTCGCGCCGTCCGTGGCGCTGCTCGCCGGGCCCGTGAAGCTCCCCGCCGCCGAGGCGGGGTCGCTGGCGCCCGGCGCGCGCGTCCTGCCGGCGGGAACACCGGACGCCGCCGCGCTCGCCGCCAGCGCCGCCGAGGGCCCGCCGGCGGCGATCTACCTCTAGAGGGCCGCCTCTACCCGCGAGAAGGGCCAAGTTATACTGCCGCGAATCCCGCCGGGGTGGGAGTTGAGCATGTTCTTCAAGTTCGGACAGGAGATCGGGGTCGACCTGGGCACGGCCACGGTCTTGATCTACGTCAAGGGCCAGGGCATCCTCCTGCGCGAGCCCTCGGTGATCGCCATGGTGCGCGACACCGGCGAGGTGAAGGCCGTCGGCGAGGAGGCGTACCGGATGCTCGGCCGCACCCCGGGCAACATCGTCGCGGTAAGGCCCATGCGCGACGGCGTGATCGCCGATTACGACCTGACCGAGAAGATGCTGCAGGCCTTCGTCCGCAAGGTGCTGCGCGGCCCCAGCCGCCTGTTCAAGCCCCAGGTCATGGTGTGCGTGCCCTCGGGCGTCACCGAGGTCGAGCGCCGCGCCGTGCTGCAGGCGACCCGCGAGGTGGGCGCGCGCAAGGCCTTCCTCATCGAGGAGCCGCTGGCCGCGGCGATCGGCGCGGGAGTGAAGATCGCCGAGCCGACGGGCAGCATGATCGTCGACATCGGCGGCGGCACCACCGACATCGCGATCATCTCGCTCGGCGGCATCGTCGTCTCGGAGAGCCTGCGCATCGCCGGCAACGAGCTCGACGAGTCGATCATCCGCTACATCAGGCAGAAGGAGAACCTGCTCATCGGCGACCGCACGGCCGAGGAGGTCAAGCGCCGCATCGGCGCCGCCACGATCCGCAGCTCCGCCGACGAGCTCGAGACCGAGGTGCGCGGACGCGACCTCATCAACGGCCTGCCGAAGAGCGTGCGCGTGACCACGTCGGACATCGTGGAGGCCCTCCAGGAGCCGATCCAGAAGATCGCCGACGGCGTGAGGCGCGTGCTCGAGCAGGCCCCGCCGGAGCTGGTCTCGGACGTCATCGACCGCGGGATCATCATGACCGGCGGCGGCTCGCTGCTGAGGAACTTCGACGAGCTGCTGCGGCAGACGACGGGCATACCGGTGATGGTCGCCGACAACGCCACCGACTCGGTGGCGCTCGGCACGGGCCAGGCCCTCGACATGATCCACGTGCTCCGGGACGCGCTGATCTCGGACAACTTCCTCAGACGCTGAGGATGCGACGGCTCCTGGCCGCGGCCGGCGCGGCCTGCCTCGCCGTCGCCTGTGCGGCGCTGGGGGCGGGCGCGGGGCCGGCGCGCGCCCAAGGCGCCGCGGCGGTGCCCGACTTCCCGCTCGCGGAGGTGCGCCCCGGCCTCGTCGGGTACGGGCTCACCGCCGGTCCCGGCGGCGAGGTCGAGCGCTTCGACGTCGAGGTGCTCGCAGTGCAGGAGGACGCCGGGCCGGGCTTCCCTCTCGTGCTCGTGCGCGCCTCGGGGACGTTCATCGAGGCCGCCGGCGGCGTCGCCGCGGGCATGAGCGGGAGCCCCGTCTACCTGCCGCGGGACGGACGCGACGCGCTGCTGGGGGCCATCGGCTACGTCTTCCCCGAGGCCGACCACGACCTCGCGCTCGTCACGCCCATCGGCGCGATGCGCGACGTGGACGTCGCCGGCGCGCCCACCTCCCTCGCCGTCCCTGGCCTCGGCACGGCCGTGCCCGTGACCACGCCGGTCCTCATGACCGGCACGTCGCCGCGCGCCGCCGCGCTCCTCGACGAGCTGTTCGCGGGCGCCCCCACGCGTCCCTTCGCGCCCCTCGGGGCGCAGGGCTCAGCGAACGGCGGGGCCGAGCCGGCGGCGCCGCCCGAGCTGGCGCCCGGCGCGGCCGTGGCCGTTCAGCTCATCGGCGGCGACCTGCAGCTCGCCGCGCTCGGCACCGTCACGGCCGTCGAGGACGGGTCGCTGCTGGCGCTGGGACACCCCCTGTTCGGCGCCGGACGCGCCTCCTACGGCCTCGCGCCGGCCGACGTCACGGCCGTGGTCCCCAGCGACGTCGTGCCCTTCAAGCTCGCCAACGTGCGCCCCGAGACCGTCGGCGCCGTCACCCACGACACGCCGGCGGCACTGGTCGGCGAGGTCGGGCGGGAGCCCGAGACGGTGGACCTGGCGCTGACCGTCACGGTCTCCGGTCGGTCCGAGCGCTTCGCGGTCCGCCTCGCCGCCGGAGAGCGGCTCTACCCGCTGCTCGCCGCCATCGCGACCCTCGACGCCGCCGACAGGGTGCTACGCTCTGTCGGCCCCGGCAAGGCTGACCTCGCATGGGAGGTGACGTTGCGGGACGGCACGCGGGTGAGGGTACTCGAGCAGGTCACGAGCGAGGAGGACGTCGGCCTCGAGGCGGCGCGCCTCGCCGGCGAGCCGCTGGCCGTCCTGGCCGGCAACAGGTTCGCCGACCCGCAGGTGGAGAGCGTCGACCTGAGCGTGGCGTTCGACAGGGACCCCGGCAGCGCCGAGGTCGCGGAGGTGGTCCTCGAGGACGAGAAGCTCGTCGCCGGCGGCCACGCCATCCTGCACGTCAGGCTCCAGCCCTACCGCCGCGAGGCCGTCGTGCGGACCTTCAGCGTGCCCCTCCCGACGGACATGAACGGCGAGGTGACCCTGCTGGTGCGCGGCGGCGACGTGCCTCGCGAGGTCGAGGGCGCGCCGGAGGAGGGCGGCGAGGTCGACGAGCCCCGCACGTTCCCCGAGCTGCTCGACGCCCTGCGGGACCAGGTGCAGGCGAGCGAGCTCGTCGTCGAGTCCGTCGACGAGCACGGCGACGTGAGGCGGCTGCTGCGGGTGCCCCTCGCGTGGGTGGTGGTGGGCAGCCAGGACCTGCACGTGACCGTGGCGCCCGCGGACGAGGACGGCTCGGGCGGCGACGGGCCGGGGCAGGGCGAGGAGGAGGACCGGTGAGCGAGGCCGGGCCGCTCACGCTCACGCAGCTGGCGGACGCCATCGGGGGTCGCCTCGAGGGCGCGCCGGCCGACGTCGGGGTGAGCCGCCTCGCCTCGCCCGCCTCCGTGGCGGCGGGGCGCGACGACGCCGAGGCGTGCGTGGTCGTCGCCGGCACCGAGGCCGACGTGGCGGCGCTGGCCACCGCGCCCCGGCCGCCGGCGCTGGTCGTGGCGCCGGAAGGCCTCGACGCGGGGGCCCTGGCGGGCGTGCCCGTGGCGCGCGTCGCCGACGCCCGCCTGGCGCTGGCCGCGCTCTCGGGACTTCTCGACGACCGCCCGGACCCGGCCACCGGGGAGCGCAGCGAGCGCGCCTTCGTCCACCCCACCGCGTCCCTCGGCGAGGGCGTGACCCTGCTGCCCGGCGCCGTCGTGCTGGCGGGCGCCCGGGTCGGCGACCGCAGCGTACTGGGGCCAGGCAGCGTGGTGGGCGAGGGCAGCGTCGTCGGCGCCGACTGCGTCCTGCACGCGAACGTCACGCTCTACGACGGCGTGAGGCTCGGCGACCGCGTGGTGCTGCACGCCGGCGTGGTCGTGGGCGCCGACGGCTTCGGCTACGCCGCGTCGCCGGGCGGCGCCGTGAAGGTGCGCCACCTGGGCGGCGTCGTGATCGGCGACGACGTCGAGGTCGGTGCGAACACGGCCATCGACAGGGGCACCATCGACGACACGGTCGTGGGCGCCGGCACGAAGATCGACAACCACTGCCAGGTCGGGCACAACGTGCGCATCGGCCGGCACTGCCTCATCGCGGGCATGACCGGCATCGCCGGCAGCGTCGTGGTCGGCGACGGCGCTGTCCTCGGCGGGGCCGTGGCCGTGGCTGACCACGTGAGCATAGGCGCGGGCGCCCGCATCGCCGGCCGCAGCGGCGTGACGAAGGACGTGCCCCCCGGCGAGACGTGGGCGGGCTTCCCCGCCAGGCCGTACCGCCAGTTCGCCAGGCGGCTCTACCTGCTCGACCGCCTCGAGGACGTCTGGCGCGCCGTCAGGCGCCTGGAGGGCCGCTGAGGTGGCCGCGGCGGTAACCGGCGTCGGGCTGCACAGCGGCGAGACCTGTCGCGCCTACCTCCACCGCGACGACGGCCCGCTGCGCTTCCGGCGCGGGCGCGCCGAGGTGGTCGCCCGCGTGACGAACGTCGCCGCCACGGACAGGGCGGTCACGCTGGCCGCCGACGGCGCCCGCGTGTCGCTGGTCGAGCACCTGCTGGCCGCCCTGCGGCTGCGCGGGTTCTACACCGGCGTCGTCGTCGAGACCAGCGCCGAGGAGCTGCCGATACTCGACGGCTCGGCGGCGCCGTGGCTCGAGGCCGTCGCGGCGCTCGGCGAGCCGCCGGAAGCGCCTCCGCCCCTCGTCCCCGCGGCGCCCGTGGAGGTCGCGCTCGGCGCCTCCCTGGCCAGGGTGGAGCCGGGCGACGAGCGCCTCGACGTCTCCATCGAGTTCGCGCACCCGGCGATCGGCGCGCAACGCTGGTCGGGCGGTCCTAAGGACTACGCCGAGCTGGCGAGCGCCCGCACCTTCGGGTTCCTCGGCGAGGCGGAGTCCCTCAGGGCCAGAGGGCTCGTTCGGGGCGCGTCTCTGGAGCATGCTATCGTCTTCGCTGATGACGGGCCGCTGCGCCCACTTCGGTTCCCCGACGAGCCGGTGCGCCACAAGGCGCTCGACGCTATCGGCGACCTGGCCCTCCTCGGCCGACCCCTCCAGGCTCACGTCACACTGCAGCGCGGCTCCCACAGGCTCCACCACGCCCTCATGTCCCTACTGCTGAGCGCGAGCGAGCTCCCGGAGCGGGACCGCGAACGGCCGGTGCGACCGTGAGCGTGCGCGTCGCGGTCATCGGCTACGGCGTGATGGGCCGCTACCACGCCATGAACTACCGGTCGCTGCCGGGCGTGCGGCTCGTCGCCGTCGTCGACCCCGACCCGGACAAGCGCCTGGCGGCCCAGCTCGAACTCGGCGTCGAGGCCTACCCCTCGGTGACGGCGCTGCTGGAGGCGCGCGCCGTGGACGCGGCCAGCGTCGCGGCGCCGACGAGCCTCCACTACTCGCTGGCCAAGCAGCTACTCCTCGCCCGCGTGCACGTCCTGGTCGAGAAGCCGGTGGCCACCGACGTCGACCAGGCTCGCGAGCTGGCCGAGCTCTCCAGAGGGCTCGGCCTCGTCCTTCAGGTCGGCCACATCACGCGCTTCTACCGCTCCGTGGCGAAGCTCGGCGAGGAGGTGGACCGGCCCTACCTCATCGAGGCGAGGCGCCTGGTGCCCTCCACGCGCGTCAAGGACGTGGGCGTGATCCTCGACCTCATGATCCACGACATCGACATCGTGCTCGGCCTCGTCCACGGCGAGCCGGTCAAGGTCTCGGCCGTGGGGCGCTGCCTCAACGGCAGCCCACACGAGGACGTCGCCGCCGCGCAGGTCCTGTTCGCCGACGGCTGCATCGCCAGGCTGCTGGCCAGCCGCGTCGCCCCCGACGCGGAGCGCAGCCTGCTCGTGGCCGAGCGCGACCGCACGGTGCGGGTCGACTTCGCCAAGGAGCCCTACGCCGAGGTCGTCGTCTACCGCGACCCGGGCGGGGGCACCAGCGCCGGCCACGTGCAGCTCGACAGGCACGTGATCCACGAGGAGAACCCGCTTAAGAAGGAGCTCGAGCACTTCCTGGCGCGCCAGGCCGGCCAGGCCGCGCCCATCGGCACCCTGGCGGACGACCTGCGCTCCCTGGCCCTGGCGTCGCGCCTGCTGGCCGAGACGCGCGAGGCGCGCGGCGTCGTGGCCGTCTAGGACGCTGCGCTAGACTTGCCGCCATGGACCTGGACGTCCGGGCGGTCCTGCCCCACCGCTACCCCTTCCTCTTCGTCGACAGGCTCGTCTCCCTCGAGGGCGACGACTTCGAGTGCGTCAAGAACGTCACCCACGACGAGCCGTTCTTCGCGGGGCACTTCCCCCAGGAGCCGGTGATGCCGGGCGTGCTGATCGTCGAGGCGCTGGCGCAGGCGGCCGGCGTCGCGCTGGCGGCGCGCGAGGGCGGCGCGCCCGCGGGCATCGGCTACCTGGCCGGCATCGAGGGCGCGCGCTTCCGCCGCAAGGTCGTGCCCGGCGACGTCCTGCGGCTCACCGGCCGCATCGTCGCGTTCCGGCGCGGGCTGTGCAAGGTCGAGGCCAAGGCCCTGGTCGGCGAGGAGGTCGCCGCCGAGGCCTCGCTGTCGTTCCTCTACTCCTCCTGAGATGAGCGCGGCCGTGCCAGGGTCAGCAGGCGGCGCGCCGGCCGAGCCGGGCGCGCCGCCCCGCGTCGCCCGCACCGCCGTCGTCGAGGACCCCTCATCGCTCGCCCCCGGCGTGACGGTGGCGGCCGGCGCCTACGTGGCGGCCGGCGCCGCGCTGGGCGCGGGCGTGACCGTGGGGCCCGGCGTCGTGGTCGAGGGCGGGGTGCGGGTGGGGGCCGGCACGCGGCTGCTCGCCGGCACGGTCCTCCACAGCGGCGTGGAGGTCGGCGCGCGCTGCGCCGTCGGGCCATACGCCGTGCTGGGCGGCGAGCCCATGGACACGGCCTTCCGCGGCGAGGAGAGCCGCGTCCTCATCGAGGACGACGTGACGATCCGCGAGTTCGTCACCGTGCACCGCGCCACCGGCGAGGGCGAGGTCACGCGCGTGGGCGCCGGCACGCTGCTCATGAGCTACGTCCACGTCTCGCACAACACCGTCGTGGGCCGGCGCTGCGTCCTCACCACCTGCGTGCAGCTCGGCGGCCACTCCGTCGTCGGCGACAGGGCGAACCTGGGGTCGAACAGCCTCCTCCACCAGTTCTGCCGCGTCGGCGCCTACGCGATGTTCGGGGCGGCCAGCGCCGCGAACCAGGACGTCCTGCCGTTCGCGATGGCGCGCGGCAACCCGGCCAGGCACTACCGCCTCAACACCGTGGGCCTGCGGCGGGCCGGCTTCGACGGCGAGCGCTACCGCCACCTCGAGGACGCGCTGCGGGCCCTGCGCCGCCGCGACACGGCCGCGCTCGAGGAGCTCGCCACCGTGAGCCGGGACGCGGCCGAGCTCCTGGAGTTCGTGCGCACCAGCCGGCGCGGCGTCCTGAAGTTCGTGACGGGGGGAAGATGAGCCAGGTCGTGCTCGTCAGCAACGGCCCGGGCGAGCTCTACACCTGGGTCGCCCCCGTGGTCAGGGAGCTCAGGCGCGCCCTGCCGGACGCGCGCGTCTCCGTGGCGCTGGTGCCGTGCCAGTTCGCGGCCGGCAACGAGCCAGAGGTCGCGGCGTCGTTCGGGCCCGACCACGTGTCGCGCCCCGCCGAGTACCTGCGGGCGCTGGCCGCCGGCACGGTGCCGGCCGGCCTGGCCGACGCGGGCGCCGGACCGGGGGCCGTCGTCGGCCTCGGGGGCAGCGCCGCCGCGCCGGTCGCGCTGGGACGCAGGCTGCGCTTCCCGGCGTTCCGCTACAGCTTCGAGCCGTACTGGCACCGCGGGCTCGAGCTCCTGCTCCTGCCCGACGAGAAGGTGCGCGACAGGGCGCTGCGGCGCGGCTCGCCGGGCTCGGCGCTGCGCGTCGTCGGCAACCTCGTCGCCGACGCGGTCGAGGCGGCGGAGCCGCCGGCGGAGAGAGGCGACCCGCACGTGCTCGTCTTCGCCGGCAGCCGCGACCAGTTCGCACTGCACCTGATCCCGTTCATGATCGCGCTGGTCGACAGGCTCGCGCGCGAGCTGCCGCGCGCGCGGTTCGTGTGGCCGGTGAGCCGCATGCTGCGCCCGAGGACGCTCGAGGCGGGCATCGCCGGCGAGGCGGCGGCGACGCTCGCGGGCGCGGCCGGGCGCCGCGAGGGCGACGTCGTGTACACGCCCGGCGGCGGGCGCATCGAGCTGGTGCCCGAGGAGCAGCGCTACGCGCACATGCGCGCCGCCGACCTGGCCGTGACGATCCCCGGCACGAACACGCTCGAGCTGGGCGTGGCGGGCGTGCCGGCCCTGGTGCTGCTGCCGCTGAACAGGCCCGAGCTCATCCCGCTCGAGGGCGCGGGCCACTGGCTGGGCCTCGTGCCGCTGGTGGGCCGCTACCTGAAGCGCTACGCGGTGAGGCTCTTCGTCGAGCGCCTGGCCGTGCCGGTGTCGCTGCCCAACCGCATCACCGGCGAGGACCTGATGGTCGAGGTCTCCGGCCGGGTCCACCCCGACGCCGTCGCCGAGCGCGCCCTCGCCCTCGTCGCCGACGAGGACGACCTGGCGCGGCGCCGCCGGCGCCTGCGCGAGACGATGCCGCGCCCCGGCGCCGCCGCCGCGCTGGTGGACGTCGTCGCGTCCCACGCCGGCCTATGAGCGCCGCCGACGACCCGCGCGTGCCCACGGCGCGCTCGCTGCTGTGGCCCCGGCGCCCCAGCGCCTACCTGGGCGTGCTGGCGGCGGTGGCGAGCGCCGTGTCCCGCGTCGCCGTGGTGCCCCTGTTCGTGACCCCGCTGTTCGACAGGGCGCTCGCCGACCCGTCGGCCCTCCCGGGGATGCTCCTCGTCGCCGGCGCCGTCGTGCTCGGCGGCAGCCTGGCCCTGTGGGCGCAGGACGCCCTGCTGGGGCGCGCGGCCGCGCTGTCGACGGCCGACGCGCGCCGGGCCGTCTACTCCGACCTCCTCCACCGACCGCCCGGGACCCTGCCCGGCTCCAGCGGCGCGCTGGCGAGCCGGGTGATCACGGACCTCAAGGAGGTCGAGAACTACGTCCGCTACGGCCTCGGCTCGCTGGTCGCCGAGAGCGTGACCCTGGGCCTGATCCTTGGCGCCCTGGTCAGGGCCGACGTGAGGGCGGCGGGTCTGCTGGCGGCGCTCGGGCTGCCGGCGGCGCTGGCGCTGCGCGGCCTCGGCGCGGCGCTGCAGCGCGCCGCCGCCGGCTCCATGGAGGGCACCGAGGCGCTCGGCCGCCACATCCAGGAGGGCGTGAGGCACCACGAGACGGTGGCGGCGTTCGGGGCGCGGCGCTTCATGCTGCGGCGCTTCGACGCCGTGAACAGGTCCACCGCCGCCGCGGGCGCCAGGCGCAGCCTGTTGGCCGGGCTGCAGGTCCCCGTGACGCAGGTGCTGCTCTACGGGGCGCTCGGCGCCGTCGTCGTCGTGCTCGCGGGCGGGGTGCGGCGCGGGGAGCTCACGGTGGGCGAGATGGTCTCGTTCCTCACGCTGGTGGCCCTCGCCGCCGGACCGGCGCAGCTCCTCCCGGCCGCGTATGCGCTCTACCGCCAGGCCGCCGCCGCGGCGCGGCGCGTGGAGGCGCTGGCGCGGGAGCGTCAGCCGGCGGAGGGCGCGCCGTCCGACGCGACGCGTCCGTCGGGCGCCGACGCCGGCCGCGCCGCCGAGCCGGCGGGGCCCACCGCACCAGGTCCCGAGGTCGGGTCGGCCGCGGACGCTTCCGGCCCCGCGCGCCCCGTGCCCACGCCCGCGCCCGGCGCCGCCGGGCACGCCCTCAGCCTGCGCGGCCTGGCCACGGGCTTCGACGCCGAGCGACCCGTGCTCACGGGCCTCGACCTCGACCTGCCCCCGCGCGGGCTCTTCGCCGTCACCGGCCCCAGCGGCGTGGGCAAGACGACCCTCCTCAGGACGCTGCTCGGCCTGCTCCCGCCGGTGGCGGGCCGCGTGGTCTGGGGCGACCGGGAGCTGCGCGACGTGCCGGACGAGGAGCTGCGGCGTCTCGTCGCCTACGTGCCGCAGGGCCACGAGCTCGTCTCCGGCACGGTGCGCGAGGCCCTGGCGCTGGGCCGCGAGGTGGCCGACGACGACCTGTGGGCCGCGCTCGAGGCGGCCGGCGTCGCGCGGACGGTGGCGGACCTGCCGGGCGGGCTGGACGCCGAGCTGGGCGAGGACGGCTCAGGCCTCTCCGGCGGCCAGAGGCAGCGCCTGGCGATCGCGAGAGCCCTCGTCGGCCGTCCCGCCGCCCTCCTGCTCGACGAGCCCACGTCGAACCTCGACGAGGCCGCGGAGGCCGGCGTCGTCGAGCTGCTGGCGCGGCTCGGTCGGGAGAGGCTGGTGCTGGCCGTCAGCCACAGGCCCGCGCTGGCGGCGGCGGCGGACGCGGTCATCGAGCTGGGCCCCGCGGACGGTGCGGGCAGGACGCTGGCCGCGCGCGGGGCGGCATCGGAGCGCGCTTGATCTACGACGACGCCCCCGACCTCTACGACGCCCACTACCTCGCCTACCGCGACGACATCCCCTTCTACACGCGCCTCGCCGCCGACACGGGCGGGCCGGTGCTCGAGCTCGGCGCTGGCACCGGCCGCGTGACCGAGGCACTCGCGCGGGCCGGCCACGAGGTCGTGGGCGTGGACGCCGCGCCGGCGATGCTGGCGCGGGCGCGCCGGCGCCTGGAGGTGGCCGGCCTCCTGTGCCGGGTGAGCCTCGTCGAGGCCGACATGCGCGACCTCAGCCTGGGCCGGCGCTTCCCCCTCGTCATCGCGCCCTTCAACGCCCTCATGCACGCCTACACGCTCGACGACCAGGACCGCACCATGGCCGGGGTCGTGGACCACCTGGAGGACGACGGGCTGTTCGCCTTCGACCTCTACGCGCCGCGTCACGGTCCGCGCCGGGTCGTGCGGGTCGAGCCGGAGGTCGGCGCCGACGCGGCGGGGCCGGGCGAGCGGCACGACGTCTTCCTCGTGCAGGAGGTCGACGAGCTGGCGCAGCTCGCGACCACGACCTACTACCACGACACCGTGGGCGCCGGCGGCGTCCTCACGCGCCGCGTCACGGCGCTGCGGCAGCGGTACTACACGCGCTTCGAGGTCGAGAGGCTGTGCCGCGCCTTCGGCCTGCGGCTCGAGGTGTACGGCGGCTTCGACCGCTCGCGCCTCACCGCCGACAGCCCCGTCATGGCCTGTCTGGCCAGGCGCGGCCCAGCAGCCGCCAGCCGCTAGAGGACACGAACAGCGCGTCGGGCATGAGCAGCGAGCCCCACAGCGCGAGCGGCGCCAGGTGGTTCGGCTCGGCCAGGAGCAGCGTCATGACCGTGGCGTGGGTGACGACGGCCGTGAGCCCCGCTCCGTCGCCCTGCGCCGCCACCTCGACCATCGCCGCGGCGAAGCGCGCCCGCGCCTGCGACGCCGTCTCCTCGCCCAGCACGAGCTCGTCCGGGCGCGCGAAGAGGCGTCCGATCGTCTCGCGCCACTCGACGTCGCCGACGATCGGCAGCACGCCCCGCCTGTGCTCGTCGAGGCCGGGGTGAGCGCCGGGGCCCCGCAGGCCCCAGGCCTCGGCCAGCGCCGCGGCCGTCGCCACGGCCTTGGGCTCGGTGCTCGACAACAGGCGCGTCACGCGCCTGCCCGTGCCCTCGAGCAGCCTGTCCACCTCCGCCGCCAGCGCGTGGCACGCCGGCACGGCGCCGGGGTCGAGGAGCCAGTCGCGCGCCGGCACGCCGGCCCTCAGCACCGGCCGCGCGTGCCGGACCAGGACCACGTCGGCCGCGGCGAGTCGTTCGCGGTCCCCCGGTGACGGGGGCTCGCTCGCGCCGCGGCCTCCCGCGCTCACTCCGCGTCTTCCCAGGCTCGCGCGGCGGCGCCGGCGGCCGCGCCGGGCGCCACGTCGAGCCCCACGGACCGCGCCGCCGCCTCGAGCGCGCCGGCCAGCAGCATCAGGTCGTGGCGGTCGGCCCAGCCGAGCAGGGAGGGCCTGACGATCCTGTCGGCCAGGTCCCCCTGGCCGCCGCCGACGTGCACGCCGAGCTCGGCGAGGGCCGCGGCCAGGCGGCGGGCCCCGGCGGCGGCCGGGACCTCGAGCGCCGCGACGGCCGGGCTGGGGCGGCTGGCGAACGGCCTGAGCCCGCAGGCCGCGCCGGCCGCCAGCAGGGCGCGGTTCAGCCGCTCCTTCTCGCGCCACCGCGCCTCCAGACCCTGCTCGAGGATGAGGCCGAGGGCCACGTCGAGCCCCACGACCAGCGAGGTGGCCGGCGTGCTGCCGGCCCCGCCGGCGGCCTGCAGCTCGCGATCGCGCCTGAGGTCGAGGTAGCCGGTGGGCACGAGGCCCTCCGTGCTGGACCAGGCGCGCGTCGACAGCCAGGCGAAGCCGAGGCCGGGCGGGGTCATCACGCCCTTCTGCGAGCCGGAGACGACGACGTCGAGGCCCCACTCGCGCGGGCGCAGCTCCGCCGCGGCCAGGCTGCTGACGGCGTCGACGACCACGAGGGCGTCGGGCGCCGCCTCCCGCACCGTGCGGGCGATCGCCGCCACGTCGTGGAGCATGCCTGTGGAGGTCTCGGAGTGCACGACCACGACGGCCGCCGTGTCGGGGCGCGCCCGCAGCTCCTCCGCCAGCCGCGTAAGGTCGTACTCCTGGCCGTAGTCTGCGGCGAGCTCGGTGACGGCGAAGCCGTAGCGCCGGCACAGGCCTGCCCACTTCTCGCCGAAGCGCCCCGAGCGCAGGCACAGGACGCGGGCGCCCTGCGGCAGGCAGGCCAGCAGAGCGCCCTCGAAGGCAGCCGATCCGGAGCCCGTGACGACCACGACGTCGTCGCCGGGGACGGCGAACACCTCGGCCAGCGACGCGCGGACGCGCGCGAACACCGCCTGGAACTCCGGCCCCCTGTGGTGGATCACGGGCCTGGCCAGCGCGGCCAGCACCTGCGGCGGCACGGGCACCGGGCCCGGCGCGTAGAGGCGCTTCGCGGCGGTCACAGGCGGACCATCCGCAGCGTCTTGATCACGTCCTGGAGCGAGCGCAGACGCTCGATGGTCTCCGGCTCCGGCGTGCTGTCGAGCGTGAGGACGAACATCGCCAGGCCGTCAGGCGACACGCGCGAGAGCTGCATGCTGTTGATGTTCACGCCGTCCTCGCCCAGCACCGTGCCGACGCGCCCCACCGCCCCGGGGCGGTCGTAGTTCGTGCACACGAGCATCGTGCCCTCCGGCCTGATCTCGAGGGCGTAGCCGTCGATCGCCGTGATGCGCGGCCGCCCGGCGAGCACCGTCCCCGCCGCGCTCGACTCGCCGGCGGGCCCGCGCACCGTGGCCGTGACCTGCGTCGTGTAGCCGCGCCCGCGCGCGGCGCGCACCTTGGAGACGCGGATGTCGCGCTCCCTGGCGATCGAGGGGGCGTTGACGTAGGTGGGCTTCTGGTCCAGCACCGGCTCGAGCAGGCCCTTGATCACGGCCGTGGCGATCGGGTCGGGGTCGATGGGGAACTCGCCGGCCAGCTCGACCTCGAGCTCGCGCACGCGCCCCCCGCCGAGCTGGCTGACGACGCGCCCGAGGACCTCCCCGAGCTCCAGGTGGTCGCCGAGGGCGGCCACGACCTGCGGCGCCAGCGCCGGCGCGTTGACCACGCCACGAGAGTAGTCGCCCCGCAGCGCCATGACCGTGCGCTCGAGGATCTCGGTGCCGACGCGCCCCTGCGCCTCGACGGTGTTCGCGCCGAGGTGGGCGGTGAGCACGACGTCGTCGCGGTGCAGGAGCGGGTTGTCCGGGGTCGGCGGCTCGAGCGCGTAGACGTCGAGCCCGGCGGCGAAGACCTTGCCGCCCTCCAGCGCCTCGACGAGCGCGTCCTCCCTGATGATCCCGCCCCGCGCGGCGTTGACGACGACGGCGCCGTCGGGGAGGGCGGCGAGCTCCTCGCGGCCGATCATCCCCTCGGTCTCCTCGGTGAGCGGCGTGTGGACGGTGAGGAAGTCGGAGCGCGCCAGCAGCGCGCGCAGGTCGTCGAACAGCTCGACCTTCAGCTCCTGGGCGCGGTGCGGCGAGACGTAGGGGTCGTAGGCCGCGACGCTCATGCCGAGGCCCTGGGCGCGCTTGGCGACCAGGGACCCGATGCGGCCGAGGCCCACGATGCCGAGGCGCGCGTTCTTCAGCTCCCGTCCCAGGAAGGAGCGGTCCCAGCGGCCCGAGCGCACGAGCCTGTCCGACCGCGCCACGCCGCGGGCGGCCGCCAGCATCAGCGCCAGGGCGTGCTCGGCCGCCGAGACGTTGTTCGCCTCCGGAGCGTTGACGACGAGCACGCCGCGACGGCTGGCGGCCTCCATGTCGATGTTGTCGACGCCCACGCCGCCGCGTCCCACCACGCGGAGCCGCTCCGCCCTGTCGAGCAGCTCGGCGTCCACGCGGGTGCGGCTGCGGGTGATGATCGCGTCGTAGCCGCCCACGACCTCGAGCAGCTCGGCGCGCTCGATGCCGGGCCTGTAGTCGACCTCCACGTCGGCTCCGTCGACCTCACCGAGCTTGATGGAGTCGGTGACGAGTATGCGGGCCATGGCGCGAGAGGTTACCACCGCGGGCCGGGGCGAAGGGCGGGGCCCGCCGTGGCCGAGCCCGCAGGTCCCTACGAGCTCCGCTCGGGCGTCCACGCCAGACGACGGCGAGCCCGCAGGTCCCTACCAGCTCCGCTCGGATCTCCCGGCCCGGTCGGTCCGGGAGCCCGGGAGCTTCCTAGTGCACGAACCCGGTGACCGACCAGCCGCTCGGCACGGGGAACGAGTCCACGCCGAGGACGTCCATGAAGAGGTCGCCCTCGAGCCTCAGCAGCGTCGCGTAGCCGTCGATGGCCGACTCGAGCGCCGCCCTGGCGTCGTCGGACAGCTCGTCTGGCACCGGGTAGAAGAGCAGGTCGACGCGCGTGGTCTCCCCCGCGGCGATGGGCACGGGGCGCATGTCGTCGGTAGCCACCGGCCAGCCGCCGAGCACGAGGGTGAGGTCCTTGCCGTGCAGGAAGTAGCCGATGTCGCCCGGGTTGTTCGCGAGCAGGACGACCTGCGCCACGGGCACGCCGGTGTGCAGCTCGTAGACGCGGCTGGCCTCCTCGTCGAGGCGCAGCAGCGGCGCCTGCGCGGTGCGCCTCGCGAACGTCGAGCCCTCGAGCAGCAGCTTCTGCCTGGTCTCGAAGGCGTAGGAGGCCGAGCTGAAGCGCAGCGTGCCCTCGATCGCGAACCGCAGCGGCCTGTCGACGAAGGCCCGCGCGGCCGCCACGAACAGGTCGTTGCGGCCGGAGAGGTCGGTCGTGACCTGGAACGACACCGGCGCGGTGGCGTCCGGCTCGAGGTAGACGTCGGGCGCCAGCGCGCCGCGCACCGCCTGCCGGCCCTCGAGGAGCACGTTGTAGGCGATGGTCTCGAGCCGCACGGGGAACTTGTTCGGGTTGCGCACGAGCGCGCCGACGGTCATCTCCAGGACCGCGCCGGCGCCGGGAGGGTCGAAGCGCTCGATCGACGTCTGGCCGGGCACCAGCTCGAAGGTCGGCGGCAGGATGTCCTCGATCTGCTCGGTGCGCCTGATGTCGGTGCGCGGGGCGCACGAGGCGAGCACGGCCAGTGCCAGGGCCGCCGCCAACGTCGTGAGCGCCCTGCGGTCCACGGGCAGAGTCTACCAGCGGCGCTGCTCCGCCGCTCGGGGCGCGAAGGGCAGCAGCAGGCAGACGACGAGCACGACCGCGCCGAAGAAGAAGAACACGCCGAAGCTCGTGAGCGGCAGACGCCCGGCCGCCGCGGTGAGCGAGACCGCCCGCTCGAAGAGCAGGAACGGCAGGAAGGTGTAGACGACGCCGGTGATGCCGGGCATGAGCGCCGCCAGCAGCGGGCGCCCGCCCGTCCAGCGGTAGGCGAGCGCGGCGCCGCCCGCCGCGAGGAGCGCGCCGGCGGCGAGGAACGTCAGCGTCGCGGCCGTGCCGACGCCCTCTGACCAGCCGCCGCGGGCGGCGACGAGCGCGTGGACGAGCAGCGGCAGGTGCGCGAGCGCGGCCAGGGTCGGGAAGCGTCCCCGCCCGAGCACTACGCGCAGCACGAGGCCGACCCCCAGGCCGACGATCACGGCCAGGGCGAGCAGGCGCACGAGCATCACATCACCTCCCTGACCATCACGGCGCGGCTGCGGCGGGACAGCTCCTCGCGCAGCCTGGCGGCCCAGGCGGCGCGGAGGTCCGGGTCGGCCCCCAATATCGCCTGCGCCAGCTCGCGCGCCTGTTCGATGACCTCGCCGTCGGTGACCAGGTCGCCGACGGCCAGCTCCGGCAGACCGGACTGCCTGGTGCCGCGCAGGTCGCCCGGCCCCCGCAGCTTGAGGTCGAGCTCGGCGATCGTGAAGCCGTCGGCGTGCTTCACCAGCGCCTCGAGGCGCCGGCGCGTCTTCCTGGTGGCGTCGCCCGCGACGAGCAGGCAGAAGCTCTCGTGCGCGCCGCGGCCCACGCGCCCGCGGAGCTGGTGGAGCTGCGACAGGCCGAAGCGCTCGGCGTTCTCCACGACCATCACGGTCGCGTTGGGCACGTCGACGCCGACCTCGATCACGGTCGTCGAGACGAGGACGTCGGCCTCGCGCGCCCTGAACCTGTCCATCACGGCGTCCTTCTCGGCCTGCGGCATGCGGCCGTGCAGCATCTCCACCCGCACCCTCTCCGGCAGCACCTGCCTGAGGTCCTCGAAGAGCCTCGTCGTCGCCAGCACCTCGTCGAGGGCCTCGCTCTCCTCGATCAGCGGCGTGACCACGTAGGCCTGCCTGCCCTGCGCGACCTGCGAGGTCACGAAGCGGTAGACGTCGCCGCGCCTGTTCGCGCTCACCAGGCGCGTCGTCACGGGCGTGCGGCCGGGCGGCAGCTCGTCGATGACGGTGAGGTCGAGGTCGCCGTAGAGCGTCAGGGCCAGCGACCGGGGTATCGGGGTGGCCGACATCACGAGCACGTCGGGCACCCCCTGCACCAGCGCGCGGCGCTGCGCCACGCCGAAGCGGTGCTCCTCGTCGATGACGGCCAGCCCCAGGTCCCTGAACTCGACGCCCTCCTGGATCAGCGCGTGCGTCCCGACCACCACGTCGGTGTCTCCGGAGCGCAGGCGCGACCTCACGCCGGCGCGCTCGCCGGCGGTCATCGCCCCGGTGAGGAGCTCGGTGCGCACGCCCAGCGGGAAGAGGTAGCGCTGCAGGTTCGCGTGGTGCTGGCGCGCCAGGATCTCGGTGGGCGCCATCAGCGCGGCCTGGCGCCCGCCGCGCACGGCCACGTACATCGCGGCGGCGGCGACGGCCGTCTTGCCGGAGCCGACGTCGCCCTGCAGGAGACGCGCCATCTGGCGGGGGGCCGCCATGTCGGCGAGGACCTCGCTCAGGGCCCGCCGCTGCGCGCCGGTCATCTCGAACGGCAGCACCGACTCGAAGCGCTCGAGGTCCTCCGGCGCGGCCGGCTGGCTCTTGCCGAGGCGCGTGGGGTCACGGCTCCTCAGCACGGCCAGCTCGAAGAAGAGGAAGTCGTCGAACTTCAGCCGCCGCATCGCCCTCTGCAGGGCCCTCTCGTCCTCGGGGAAGTGGGCCGCGCGCCAGGCCACGTCGAGCGGCACGAGGTCGTAGCGCTCGAGCCAGCTCCGCGGCAGGTGGTCTGGCAAGGTGGGCAGCGCCTCGAGGAGGCGCATCACGGCGCGCCGCACGTAGGCCTGGCTCGTGGCCTGGTCCGTCCGGTAGACGCCGACGATGCGGCCGAACGACAGCGAGGCCTCGTCGTCGTCGACCTCGAAGCCGGTCACGTTGAGCTCCAGGCGGCCGCCCTGGCGCCTGACGCGGCCGCTGAGGACGAGGTCGAGGCCCGGGTAGAGCTGCTTCTCGAGCCAGGGCTGGTTGAACCAGACGGCGGTGAAGCGCTGACCTGAGGTCCCCTGGAGGTAGGCGCGCAGCACGTGCAGCCCGCGGCGGCTCCTGGTGGCGCTGCGGCTCAGCACGCGCCCGGTGACGGTGGCGTTCTGGCCGTCCTCGAGGGAGGCGAGGCTGGGCAGGACGCGGCGGTCCTCGTAGCGCCGCGGCAGGTACGTGAGGAGGTCGCGGTAGGTCTTGACCCCCATGTCGCCGAGCTTCTTCGGCGCCTGGGCGCCGATGTCGACGAGCCTGGAGGCCAGCGGCTCGTCGAGGCGGTCAGCCGTCAGCGCCCCCGCGACACGGGGGGAGGGCTTCCCGCTGCCGCCGCCGCTCCTCACGTGAAGAGTGTACTAAGGCCGCCTCCGTTGCCTGTGCCTCCGGCGCTTCGCTATGCTCCACTGCGACGTCCGCCGGCCCAGGCGCGAGCACGCGAGCGCCAGCCGCTGCCGGCGGAGCCCGGGAGAGAGACCATGAGGAGAGCTGTGATCGTGATCGCGGCGCTGGCCGCAGCGGCCTTCGCCTCGGCCCAGGACCTAGGAGGCCGCACGTTGGTCGTCGGGTCCGACACCACCTACCCGCCGTTCGAGACCGTCGACGAGTCCGGCACGATCGTCGGCTTCGACGTCGACGTCGTGACCGCGATCTGCGAGCGCATCAACTGCGTGGCGCAGTTCCAGACGACGGCGTGGGACGGCATCTTCCCCGCCCTGGCCCAGGGCGAGTTCGACATGGTCGCCTCCGGCGTCTCGATCACGCCGGAGCGCGACGAGATCGTCGACTTCTCCGATCCCTACCTGGTCGTGAACCAGGCCATCACGGTGCGCGTCGAGGACGCCGACCTCACCGTCGAGGACTTCTCGGGCGACGACAGCGACCTCGTGCTCGGCGCCCAGCTCGGCACCACCAACGCCCAGCTCGGCGAGGAGCTCGTCGGCGCCGACCGCCTGCGCCTCTACGACACCTTCAACTCCGCCGTCCAGGCGCTCCTCAACGGCGACGTCGACGGCGTGATCATCGACGGCGTCACGGCCGACGCCTTCGCGCAGCAGTACGCGGGCGACCTCGTCGTGAACATCCGCGGCCTGTCCAGCGACCCGCTCGGCCTCGTCTTCCCCGAGGGCGACCCGCTCGTCGACGACTTCAACGCCGGCCTCGAGATGATCAAGGCCGACGGCACGCTCGACGACCTGATCGAGAAGTGGTTCGGCGGCGAGGAGTGAGCTGAGGCTCGGTGCGAGCCTCGAGGAGAGGGGCCGGCCCAGCGCCGGCCCCTCGTCGTTCTGGGCCGGCCGCCAGGCGGGGCGCGACGCCCCGCCGCGCGTTAGCCTGTGGCGACTGTGAGCCGTAACCAGCCGTCGGCGCGGCCCGCCGGCCGCCCGCTCGGGCGCGTGCGTCCGAGCAACATCGTCCTCCTGGCGCTGCTGCCGCTCGTCGTCTACCTCTTCGCGAGCGACGCGGACTACCAGGACGCGCTGACCTTCCTGCTCCCCGGCCTGCGGTACACGATCTCGGTGACGCTGCTGGGCTACGGCCTCGCGGCGGTGCTGGGCCTGTCCCTGGCGCTGCTGCTCCTGCTGAAGCCCGGCAAGCGCACCCTGCCGACCTTCTTCGTCGTCGCCTGCGTAGGGCTCGTCGTCGGCACGGCGCTGCTGTTCACGCCGAAGACCCAGCTGGTCCTCGCCGGGGCGGCCGAGGGGCGCGTGGCGATCGTCCGCGGCACGCCCGCGCGCATCGCCGAACAGGTGCAGGAGGGGACGTTCGCGGAGGGGGCCCAGGAGCGCCGGTTCCTCAGCGCGCTGGACACGTCGGCGGCGCTCGCCTACCTGGAGGAGGGGCGCGTGACGGCCGTCCTGCTGCCCCCGGACGAGGTCCCGGCGGAGCTGCCGGAGCTGTGGCGCTTCACGTTCCTGCCCGACGCCGCCCGCAACCCGGCGTTCCTCGCCATCGGCATGGGCGTGGCGTTCCTGCTCCTCGGCTTCGCGGGGTGGCAGACGGGCCACCACCCCCTAAGCGTGTTCGCCGAGGTGTACGTCGACCTCATCCGCGGCGTGCCCATGCTCGTCGTCGTGCTGTTCATCGGCTTCGTGATCCCCGGCGCGCTGCGCGACCTCACCGGCGGGAGGATCGTGATCCGCGACGACCTGCTCCGCGGCGTGCTGGCCATCGCGATCGGTTACGCCGCGTACATGGCCGAGATCTTCCGCGCCGGCATCGAGGCGATACCCAAGGGCCAGATCGAGGCCGCCCGCAGCCTCGGCCTCACGGCGGCGCAGACCGCGCGCTTCGTGACGCTGCCGCAGGCGATACGCATCGTCCTGCCGCCGCTGGGCAACGAGTTCATCGCGATGCTCAAGGACACGGCCCTCCTGTCGGTGATCGGCGTGGGCGACGTGACGCAGAAGGCCCGCGAGTTCGGGGCGGCGACGCTGAACCTCTTCCCGCCCTACAACAGCGCCGCGGTGGTCTACATCGCGCTCACCCTGGCCGCCTCCAGCCTGCTGAAGTCGCTCGAGAGGCGCGCGGCGTGGACGCGCTGAGGTCCGCCGCGCCGGCGGCGTCCGCGCCGGAGCTCTCCGCGGCGGTCGCCGAGGTGGACCTCTCGGCCCTGACGCACAACCTCGGCGTCGTGAGGCGGCACCTCGCGCCCGGAGCGGAGGTCCTCGCCGTCGTGAAGGCGAACGCCTACGGCCACGGCCTGCCCGGGACGGCGCTGCACCTCGAGTCCCAGGGCGTGCGCTGGTTCGGCGTGGCCACCCCGGCCGAGGCACTGGCGCTGCGCGCGGGCGGGGTGACCGCCAAGGTGCTGCTGCTCTCCCCCGTCGCCGAGCCGGACACCGTCGCGGCGCTGGCGGCGCGGGGCGTGGCGCTGACCGTGCCCGGCGAGGACGCGCTACGGGCGATAGCCGCCGCGCGCCTGCCCGAGCCGGTGGAGGTGCACATCAAGCTCGACACCGGCATGGGCCGGATCGGGGCGCGCACCCCGGCCGAGGCGGCGCGGCTGGCCGTGGCCGCCGCGCGCACCGACGGCGTGCGCATGGGCGGCACGTTCACGCACCTCTACGCCTCCGAGGAGGAGGACGAGGGCCCGACGCGCGAGCAGCTCGCGCGCTTCGAAAAGCTGGTGGCGGCGATACGAGACGCCGGCGTCGACCCCGGGCTGAGGCACACGGCCAACTCGGGGGCGGTGTTCCGCTTCGCCGACCACCACTACGACCTGGTGCGTCCCGGCATCGTCCTCTACGGCTACTACCCGGGCCCGCTCGTCGCGTCGCTGGCGCCGGGGCTGCGCCCGGCCATGCGCCTCACGGCGCCCGTCAGCTTCGTCAAGCGCCTGCCTCCCGGCGCCACCGTCTCGTACGGCGGCCTGTGGCGCGCCGAGCGCGAGACCGTGGTCGCCACGGTGAGGGCCGGCTACGCCGACGGCTTCAGGCGCTCCCTCACCGGCCGCGCCCGCGTCGGCCACCGCGGCCGGTTGCTCGAGGTGATCGGCCGCGTCTGCATGGACCAGCTGATGGTGGACGCCACGGGCGCTGACGTGGCCGTGGGCGACCGCGTGGTCTTGTGGGGACCGGGCGGGCCCAGCGCGGAGGAGCACGCCGCGGCGATCGGCACCGTCGCGTACGAGATGCTGACGGGCGTGGCCGCGCGCGTGGGCAGGGTGTACGTGCCGACTCTGCCGCCGCTGGACTGAGGCGTCCGCCGCGGGCGCGGGCCGTCGCGGCGGCACCTTCGACGCGCCACGAGTGTGCCGAGCCCGCCGGCCTCAGCCGGCCTCGGCGGCGGCCTCCTCGACGGCGTGCTCGAGCTCGGGGTCGACCGGAGAGGCGAGCACGCTGATCACGCGCCGGCCATCGGCCTGCTCGACCTCGAAGCGCATGCCGGCGAACGTCACGGCCTCGCCCGGCTCCGGTATGTGGCCCAGCTCGTCGATCATGAAGCCGGCCAGGGTGTCGTAGTCGCCGTCCTCCTCGAACGTCACGCCCAGGGCCTGCCCGATGTCCTCGAGGTTCGCCGAGCCGAGGAGGCGGTAGGCGCCGCCCTCCAGGGCGCTGATCTCGGCCTCCTCCTCCTCGTCCGTCTCGTCGTAGATGTCGCCGGTGATCTCCTCGATGATGTCCTCGAGCGTGATGACCCCGGCCGTGCCGCCGAACTCGTCGACGACGACGGCGAAGTGGCTCTTGCGCGCCCGCATGTCGCGCAGCAGCGCCGCCACCGACAGCGTCTCCGGCACGAACTGCACGCTGGTCATCAGGTCGGCGACCTTGACGCCCGCCAGGTCGGGTGAGCCCTCGAGGTAGCCGAGCAGGTCGCGGGCGTAGACGACGCCGCGCACGTTGTCGATCGTCTCGGAGTAGACGGGGAGGCGGCTGTAGCCGTGCTCGCGCACCAGCGCCAGCAGGTCGAGCAGGCTCGCGCCCTCCGGCACGCCCACGACGTCGACGCGCGGCGTCATGACCTCGCGCACCACGGTCTCCTCGAGGTCGATGACCCCGCGGATCATCGCCTGCTCCTGCGCCTCGAGGACGCCGGACTCGCCGGCGCGCCGCAGGAGCTGGCGCAGCTCCTCCTCGGACATCTGCGAGCTCAGGCTCGGCTCGATGCGGAAGAGCCTCAGCACGCCCTTCGTCAGGAACGTGAACATCGCGCCGACGGGGTAGACGACGACCGAGAGCAGGTAGACGGGCCTGACGATCGCGCGCGCCAGCCCCACGGGGTCGCGCAGGGCGATCGAGCGCGGGATGATGTCGGCGAAGACGAGCATGAGCATCACGGCGACGACGCCGCCGTAGAACACGGCCAGCCACGGCGAGACCGCCGTGCCCGCCGCGAGCTGCAGCGCCGTGACGACGATGGCGGCGGCGAAGCCGACGTCGGCGGCCGTGCGCACGATCAGCAGCGTCGAGACGTACCGCTGCGGGTCGCGCTCGACGAGCGCCAGGGCGCCGTTGCCCTCCTCGCGCCCCTCCCAGAGCTGCCGCATGCGCCACTCCGACAGCGAGCCGAGCGCCGCCTGGCAGGCGGACGCGAGGCCGGAGACCAGCAGCAGCGCGGCGGCCAGCGCCGCGCGACCGGGGCCCAGACCCACGGGCAGGCCCGTAGGTGCTGCCTGTGCGAGAGCGACAGTCGTCGTGAGGAGCAGGAGGGGGAGGACCGTCTTGGCGCGCCAGCGGCGCCAGGGACTACTCGGAGGTTCTTCGTTCAACCTGCCGGGGAGTGTAGCACAGCGGGGCGCGGAGGTCGTGCCAGACGTGACGCGCGGGCCCCGGCGGGGCGCCCGGCGGCCGGCGGTATGCTCGGGGACCGATATGTCGCTCATCGTGATCGAGGGCCCCATCGGCGTGGGGAAGACCAGCCTGGCGCGCATCCTCGCCGAGCGGCTGGGGGCGCGGCTGCTCCTCGAGGTCGTCGAGGAGAACCCGTTCCTGGCCCGCTTCTACGAGGACAAGGAGCGCTACGCCTTCCAGACCGAGGCCTTCTTCCTGCTCTCCCGCTTCAAGCAGCACGCCGAGCTCTCGCAGGCCGCCCTCTTCCAGCGGCACACCGTCTCCGACTACATCTTCGACAAGACGTTCCTCTTCGCGTCGCTGAACCTGCACGGCGACGAGTTCGAGCTGTACCGCACGCTCTTCGACCAGCTCCGCTCGCGCCTGCCCGACCCCGACCTCACCGTCTACCTGCGCGCCGAGCCCGACCTGCTCCTGAGGCGCATCGCCAAGCGCGGACGCGCGTTCGAGTCGGGCATGAGCGCCGACTACCTGGCCGAGGTCACCGCCGCCTACGACGAGTACTTCGACGGGGCGCGCTTCCCTGTGGAGGTCGTCGACGCGGGGGCCATCGACTTCGTGGAGGACGAGGGCGACCGCGAGGCGCTCGTCGCCCGCGTGCTCGCGCGGCTCGAGGCCGTGCCGTCGTGAAGCAGCAGGACGGCGGTCTCTACGTCGCGGTCGCCGGCAACATCGGCGCCGGCAAGTCGACGCTCACGCGCATCCTCTCGGAGCGGTACCACCTCTCCCCCGTCTTCGAGGCCGTCGACGAGAACCCCTACCTCGCCGACTTCTACGCCGACATGCGGCGCTACGCCTTCCACTCGCAGGTCTTCTTCCTCGCCTCGCGTCTGCGGCAGCACCTGCGCGAGGTGAACCCGGGCCGGCGCGTGATCCAGGACCGCACGGTGTACGAGGACGCGAACGTCTTCGCCAGGCTCCTCGCCGAGGACGGGCTCCTCGACGCGCGCGACCACGCCAGCTACACGCTGCTCTACGACGCCGTCGCCTCGGCCCTCAGGCCGCCGGACCTGCTCATCTACCTGCGGGCGTCGCTGCCGACCCTCAAGGCGCACATCAGGCAGCGGGGGCGCGACTACGAGGCCGACATCGACGACGCCTACCTCCAGCGCTTGGGCGAGCTCTACGAGCGCTGGATCGAGGACTACTCGCTCTCCCCCGTCGTCGTCGTGCCGGGCGACGACCTCGACTTCGTCGGCGACGAGAGGGACCTGGCGCTGGTCCTCGACCTGCTCGAGCGGCACGGCCTCACCCCGCCGATGGTGCGCTGAGGGGCTAGCGTGCGGCTGTCGGCGCTCCTGTCCCGGGCCGCCGCGCGCGCCCCCGAGGCGCTGGGCGAGGTGCCGGACGCGGTCCGCGAGCGCGACCCCGAGGTCACCGCCGTGGTGCAGGACCACAGGCGCGCCGGGCCGGGCGCGCTCTTCGTGGCACGGACGGGGGAGCGCTTCGACGGCCACGCGTTCGCCGCCGAGGCCGTCGCGCGCGGGGCCGTCGCCGTGGTGGGCGACGCGCCGCAGGAGCGCGTGGCGGGGCTCGGGGAGGCGCCCTACGTGCGCGTGCCCGACGCGAAGCGCGCGCTGCCGCACCTGGCCGCCGCGCACGCGGGCCACCCGTCGGAGCGCCTGCGGGTCGTCGGGGTCACAGGCACCGACGGCAAGACCACGACGAGCTTCCTGGTCGCCCACCTGCTCGGCGCGCGTCACGCCACCGGGCTCATCAGCACGGCCGCGGTGCGCCTCGGCGGCGAGGAGCTGCCCCTCGAGGGCCACTTCACGACGCCCGAGGCGCCCGAGGTGCAGGGCCTCCTCGCCCGCTTCCTCGCGGCCGGCGCCAGCCACGTCGTCCTCGAGTCGAGCTCGCACGGCTTCTCGCAGCACCGCCTCGACGCCGTCGCCTACGCCGCTGGCGTCGTCACCAACGTCTCGCCCGAGCACCTGGACCACCACGGCACGTTCGCGGCCTACGTGGACGCGAAGGCCACGCTCGTGCGCCGGGCGCGGGCGGCCGTCCTCAACGCCGACGACGAGGGCTACGCGGCGTTCCTGGCGGCGGCGCGGGAGGCCGGGACGCGCGTGGTGACCTACGGTGAGGCCGCCGACGCCGACGTGAGGCTGCTCGGCGTCGCGGAGCGTCCGGGGGCGCTCGACCTGACCCTCGACGCGCTCGGCGAGCGGGTCTCCGCGCGGCTGCCGATGGTCGGTCGCTACAACGCCTGGAACGCCGCCGGCGCGGTGGCGGCAGCGGTGCTGGAGGGCGTGCCGGCCGCGGAGGCGGCGGCCTCCCTGGCCGGCTTCCCCGGCGTGCCCGGGCGCATGCAGGTCGTCGCCACCGAGCCCTTCACCGTCATCGTCGACTTCGCCCACACGCCGCCCGCCCTCGCGAAGGCGCTGGCCGCGGTCGGGCGTCAGGGCGCCCACACGATCGTGGTGGTCGGGTCGGCCGGCGAGCGCGACCCCGGCAAGCGCGCGCCGCTGGGCGAGGCGGCCGTGCGCGGCGCCGACGTCGCCGTCCTCACCGAGGAGGACAGCCGCTCCGAGCCGGTCGAGGCGATCCTGGCGGCCATGGCCGCGGGCGCGGAGGCCGCCGGGGGCGTCCCGGGCGAGACCTACCACCTGGTGCCCGACAGGCGCGAGGCCATCGCCCTGGCCTACCGGCTGGCGCGCCCCGGCGACGTGGTGGTCCTCGCCGGCAAGGGCCACGAGCGCACGCTCGAGCGCTACGACGAGGTGCTGCCGTGGGACGAGGCGCGCGTCGCGCGGGAGCTGCTGCCGCCGGGCGCGAGCTGAGCCGCGGCGCGGCCGTCGTGCGGCCGCGAGGCCGCGGCCAGCTCCGCCGGGCCCGCCGGCGGCACCGCCGCGTGCCGTCCGCCGGCCGCGAACCAGGAGCTCGCGTTACGATCGCCGTCATGCAGGAGCAGGGCTTCCGCGCGCTCGACCTGATCCTCGCCAAGAAGGCCGGCGGCGAGCACGCCGCCCACGAGCTGTCGCGGCTCGTCGACGGCTTCGTGGCCGGGGAGGTCCCCGACTACCAGATGGCCGCCTGGCTGATGGCCGTGTGCTGGCGCGGCATGACGCCGCGGGAGACGGCCGACCTGACGCTGGCGATGGCGCGTTCGGGCGAGCAGCTCGACCTCTCCGACCTGCCCCACGCCGTGGACAAGCACTCGACGGGGGGCGTGGGCGACAAGACGACGCTGGTCCTGGCGCCGCTCCTGGCCAGCCTCGGCGCCACGGTCGCGAAGATGTCCGGCCGCGGCCTGGGGCACACCGGCGGCACCGTCGACAAGCTCGAGAGCATCCCAGGCTTCCGCGTCGACCTGAGCGAGGAGGAGTTCAGGCGCCAGGCGCGCGAGGTGGGCGTCGTCGTGACCGGCCAGTCGAAGGACCTCGCGCCCGCCGACGGCCTCATCTACGCCCTGCGCGACGTCACGGGCACGGTCGAGTCGCTGCCGCTGATCGCGTCGAGCATCATGAGCAAGAAGCTCGCCGGCGGCGCGAGGAGCATCGTGCTCGACGTCAAGGTGGGCTCGGGAGCCTTCATGCGCACCGAGCCGGAGGCCCGCGAGCTGGCGCTGGCGATGACCGCGATAGGCCGCCACGCCGGTCGCGACGTCACGGCCGTGCTCTCCCGCATGTCGGAGCCGCTCGGCCGCGCCGTGGGCCACGCCCTCGAGGTGAACGAGGCCATGGAGTGCCTGCGGGGCGGCGGACCCGCCGACCTGCACGAGCTCTGCGTGGTGCTGGCCTCGCAGGTGCTGGCGCGCACAGGGCTGGCGGCCGACCGCGCCGCGGTGGAGCGGGCCCTCGACGACGGACGCGCCTACGAGCGCTTCGAGCGCTGGGTCGCCGCGCAGGGCGGCGACGTGGCGTCGCTCGGCGCGCTGCCGCTGGCGCCCGACCAGGAGCTGGTGCGGGCGCCGCGCGCCGGCGTGATCGCCGCCTGCGAGGCGCGGTCGGTCGGCGAGGCCGTCGGCCTCCTGGGCGGCGGGCGCGCGCGCAAGGGCGACGCCGTCGACCACGGCGTGGGGGTGGTGCTCCACGCCAAGGTGGGCGACGCCGTCGCCGCTGGCGAGCCCGTCGCGACGCTCTACCACCGGGGCGGCAAGGGCCTAGGGGCGGCCGCCGCGCGCGTACGGGCCGCCCTGACCGTCGCCGACGCGGCCGAGCCGCTCCCCCTGATCGTCGCGGAGGGCCTGGGTCTCTAGGGCCGTCCGCGTCCGCCGGGGCCACCGCTCCGCGACGGAGCCGTCGCGGCCCGAGCCCGACGCGCGGCGGCGCGCCCTCGCCCGCCTACTCCTGCCCGAAGACCTTCACGCCGGCGGGGCACAGCCTGACCGCCGGGTTGTAGTCCTGGAACATCCCGCTGGGGTTGTCCTTCCACAGCCAGGCGTGCAGCACCCACAGCGGGAGCACCGGGTGCTGGTGCAGCTCGAGGCCGAGGACCGTGGGCGGCTCGGGGCTATCCCAGGCGTCTACCGGCACGATGTACTCGTGGGCGACCAGCGCCGCGACGTTCCCCTCGGCGTCGAGCTCGTAGACGAGCGCCTCCGGCCGGGCCGGGTCCAGCTCGGCGTCCATGAGCGCGTTGTTCAGGTAGTGCAGGCCCATGCCGCCGCGCGCCTCGTCCTCGAAGCAGCCGAGGTCATCCATCGTGCTGACGTAGCCCTCGGCCTCGGCCGTGGCTAGGTCCTGGAACCGGGCGCCGCCCAGGTAGGCCTGCGTCAGGGCCTCCGCGTCCGCCTCGCCCTCGTGGCCGGCGCCCTGGGCCGCTCCGAACGCGGCCACGGAGGCCGCCGCCAGCACCCCCAGGGCGGCCGCCAGCAACCGGCGGCCGGCTCCGCGCCTCGCGCTACCCGCGGCGCGTAGGCGCCGCGCTCCCTCCACGTGCTGCCGTTGCTGCCTCATGTCTGCTCCTCTCCCGATCCGCGCGGTCTGTGGCGCGAACCGCGTTCGGGTCGAAGCTAGCGCCGGCGCCGGCCCGAGCTCATGGGGGGTTCCCCCTACGTTTCGCAGGGCGCGGCGCCCCGCCCGCCAGCCGTGCCGGCGGCGGGCTCGTCCGCCGCGGGCCCGGCGGCTTGCATCGCCGGCCGTTGACACGCCCGCGGGCGCCCGGCTACTATTGCTTTTGCGCCGCACACGGCGCCGAGGCGTTCGCGGCGACGCGGGGTGGAGCAGTCTGGTAGCTCGTCGGGCTCATAACCCGAAGGTCATTGGTTCAAATCCAATCCCCGCAACCACGCCTAGGGCCCCTCTCGCGAGGGGCCCGCTCCTTGTGGCACGGCCACGGGCCGCGGCCGCGCGTCCCTGGCTCCCCCGGGCCGCCCCTGCCGTGCGTTCCCGCCTCGACGGCGACCGCCCGCCGGGCGCGGAGCGTGCGCTCATCGACCGCGCGGCTAGACTGGGTGCCCGTGACAGGCGACGAGAGCGAACAACGACGCCAGGGGGACCAGGACGCCTCCGCCGCCGAGGAGGCGGGCGGCCCCGCGCCGGGCAGCGCCCCCCTCGACCGCGCCGGCGCGGCTCCCACCAGGTCCGGCTTCGTGGCCATAGTCGGCAAGCCGAACGTCGGCAAGTCGACGCTGCTCAACACGATGCTGGGCGTGAAGGTGGCGCCGATCACCCCCAAGCCCCAGACGACCCGCCGCGGCGTGCGCGGCATCTACACGTTCGAGGACCGGCAGCTCGTCTTCGTCGACACCCCCGGCCTGCACCGGGGCGGCGACACGGCGCTGGACCAGGCGATGAACCGCGAGGTGCGCGACGCCGTCGTCGACGTCGACCTCGTCCTGTGGGTCGTGGACCTCAGGCGCCCGCCCAGCGACGAGGACAAGGACGTCGCGCGGCTCCTCGGCGCGCTACCGCCCGAGGTGCCGGTGTTCATCGTCGGCAACAAGGTCGACGCCGCCAAGTACCCCGACGAGGCGCTCGAGCTGTACGGCGAGCTGTTCCCCCGCGCCGAGCGCACGCTGGCGCTGTCGGCCCTCAACGACCCCAAGGCCGTCTACGCCCTGCGCGACGACCTGCTCGACAGGCTCGAGGAGGCGCCCTTCTACTTCCCCGCCGACGTCCGCTCCGACCAGTCCCGCGAGCAGTGGGCCGCGGAGCTGATCCGCGAGGCGGCCATGATCCACCTCAGACAGGAGCTGCCGTACGCCGTGGCCGTGCAGGTCGTCGACTGGCAGGACCCCGTGGAGGAGGGCAGGCCCATCGTCATCACCGCCGAGATCTGGGTCGAGAAGCCCGGGCACAGGCGCATCGTGATCGGGTCCGGCGGGGCGATGATCAAGGAGATCGGCCGCACCGCGCGCAAGCAGCTAGAGGTCTTCCTCCAGGAGCGCGTGTTCCTCGAGCTCGAGGTCGTCGTGCGCCGGGACTGGCGCCGCGACAAGGAGGCGCTGCGCGAGCTCGGTTACGAGCCGTGAGCGCCGGACGGACCGCGTGCCGATAGCCGCCCGCTGGCGCAGCCTGGCGGCGCTGCCCAAGCCCCGCGGGCGCGACGCGATGCCGGGCGTCTACGAGCTGGCCGACGAGCAGAAGAACGTCGTCTACATCGGCCAGTCGGCGACCGACGTGCCCAACCGCATCAGGCAGCACCTCTCCCGCCCCACGTGCGTGCGCGAGCGCGCGCGCTACTGGCGCTACGCCTACAGCCGCGTGCCGCAGGCCGAGGAGGCGCGCCTCCTCGCCGAGTACCGCGAGCGCCACGGCGACGTGCCGCCCTGCAACCGCGCCGTGCCCCGCACCAGGGACAGCCGGCGGCGGTTCGTCGAGCGCTTCGGCAGCGAGCCGGAGTAGCGACCTAGACGCATTTTCCTCGCGTCACATGTGAAAACCCCTACTAGGGCGCGTACCTCCACGGTGATAGAACCCTGAGAGCAACCTTCTCCGTCACGACGGCCTAGATGGAGAACAGGAGGAGCGATGAAGACCATCCTTAGAACGCTCGTACTCGCCACCGTGCTCGGGGGAGCCGCTCTCGCGCAGG
>DASVDQ010000125.1 GCA_036381035.1 Trueperaceae bacterium
CGTGGGACAACGCCGTCACGGCGTTCTTCAGCTCGGCGCTGGCAGCGCGGATCTCCGATACTGTGACGACCCTCTCGACGAGCACGGCCAGCATCGATGAGACGACAGGACGCCAGATCACGCGCCGTGAGCTGGCGAACAGTTCGGGCGGTAGCAGCACGAGCCCATCGCTCCCCTACCAGGTGACGCCGGTAGTGGGTCTCCGTACGAACCTGGCTACCCGAGCGGGTCGGGGGCGCTTCTATGTGCCGTCGCTCGCGGTGGACCAGGTGGCGGACGGGCGTATGCTCCCCGGCGCTCAAAGCGACCTGGCGGACTCCGCCGTCGCGATGATGAACGAGCTTGGGACGGGCGGCCTGGTTCCGGTGATCTTCCATCGCACGGACTCGCCGGGTGCGGGGCGGTTCACCACGACGCAGGTGACCATGATCGATGTCGGGGACGTGCTCGACACCCAGCGTCGCCGGCGGAACAAGCTCGTCGAGTCTCGCGAGACGCGGCTCTTGTAGCCGGCCCAGCCCCGGCCCCCGTCGCTGCCCGTGGTGCGGAATCGGCGGGGGCCGGCTGTAACGCTCGCCGTACGTCACGCGATACACGTACGACAGGCGTACCCGCACCACGGGAGGAACGATGTTCCGCACGTACAGCTTCACCGTCGCGACCTGGCGAGACATCACCACCATCAGGGGCCACATGACGGTCGGTGAGCTCGACACGACGGGCGCCCCCGACCTCGGGTCGCGCAAGATCTGGACCCCCGCAGACCTGAACGTGCGCGTCACGGGGTGCTCGCACCCGCAGACGTTCACCATGCAGGAGTACGTGGCGACGGTCGGCCATATGGTGTGCTGCGCCGCTCGGCACAACTGGGACGACATGATCACCCTGCTCTCGCCATGCACGATTCAAGCGCAGGTCATCGACCACCCGGCGCATGGGTCTGGGAATGGCGCGTAGAAGCTGATACAAAGGGCCCACCGGAAGCCATCCGGTGGGCCTTTTCAATGCACGGGCAAGGTCCAGAGTCCGCACTGCGGATAGTCAACCCGGCAGGCCCTGCGCGCGCTGGCCACGCGCCATTACGTGGGGACGCCTGCGTAATGTCCATATCTCTAGCGGACGGCATAGATGCCGATCCGCTAGACGTGCTGGGTTGAGAAGTCCCCGACGTTACCGGGGGGGCCAGTGGGGGGGAGCCCCGCCGGGGGCCCCCGCCCCCCTGCCTCCCTACGGCCTTGACAGTGCGACTACGCTGGAGGGGCCCGAGCGTCGCCGTCTACCCACGAGGGCACTACCTATGGCTCGACAGGGCTACTGGTGGTGGAGCCAGCACGTCTACAACGCCAGCGCCGCGCCCCACGTCTCGCAGGCGTACATCTTCGACACCCAGCCCCCGCCCGGCTCGACGGTAGAGAGGCTGATCGGCCGGATCACGGTCGTAGTAGCGCTGAACTCGCTCCTCGAAGAGCACCTCACATGGCCCGTCTTCGCAGGCGTGCACACGGGCAGCAGCGTCATGAGCCCCGTCGCGGGCACGAGCCCCGGCTACATGGGGCAAGAATGGATGTGGTGGGAGATGATCCACGCCACCGCGACGGACGTCATCTCGGGCGTCACGGACCCGCCCATCACGGCTGGCCGGACCACGGTGCCGATCGACGTGCGCGGGAAGCGTGTCCTGCAGAACCCTCAACACCTGCGCGCGGTGACCGCGCTGCCCGGCGGCACACCCGGTAGCCCCGGGTATATCCGCATCATGCTCCACTGGCGCGCGTTCATCCTCTACCCCCCGTGAGCGTCGCCGGCCCTCTCCTGGCCCAGCGCCATCCGATGGGTCGTGGCCGGGACGGCCAGCGTGGGGGGCGAGACGTAGCGGCCCGTACGTGCTATAGCTGGCGTATGGGTCGAAAGACTCTGCTCATGCGGCACCCCCCCGCCCCGCACCTCAACGCACGGGGGGGTGCCGCGCCATGGGCGTAAGCTGGGTTTCGTGACGGTATTCAGACACCGAGCCGTGGGCCGGTTCGGCGACGGTGAGACGTGGACGTTCGGCATCTACTCCGAGGGCACGGGCGGCATCGATGCTGCTGAAACGGCGTGGGACAACGCCGTCACGGCGTTCTTCAGCTCGGCGCTGGCAGCGCGGATCTCCGATACTGTGACGACCCTCTCGACGAGCACGGCCAGCATCGATGAGACGACAGGACGCCAGATCACGCGCCGTGAGCTGGCGAACA
>DASVDQ010000126.1 GCA_036381035.1 Trueperaceae bacterium
GTATTTCACAACCGCGAGACCGCTTCAGGACTTGCGTAACGACGATGACATGGTGCGCTGGCGGAAGATCGAGCACACGCGCTCTAAGCTTGGCAAACCAAAGGTCGTCAATCTCGCGGCGTGGAGGATCAATCGAGCACGTAGGAGGAGCGCATGAGCGCCGTAGTCGAGTTCCAACAGAACCAGTCAATATTGGTTCGAATGGCCAGTAAGTTCGGCGTCGACCCGAACAAGATGCTTTCAACGCTCAAGGCCACGGCCTTTAAAGGCGAAGTGACCAATGAGCAGATGATGGCGCTTTTGATCGTCGCCGAGCAGCACGGATTGAATCCGTGGACGAAGGAGATTTACGCCTTCCCTGACCGCAACCATGGCGTCGTGCCGGTTGTTGGCGTAGATGGCTGGTCCCGCATCATCAACTCTCATCCTCAGTTTGACGGAATGGAGTTTGAGGAGTCCGAGGATGGCTCTTGGATCAAATGCACAATCTACCGCAAGGACAGGTCGCACCCCATTTCCGCCAAGGAGTGGATGAGCGAGTGCAGACGTGACACAGGACCATGGAAGTCACATCCTCGCCGAATGCTTCGGCACAAGGCAATGATTCAGTGCGCCCGTATCGCATTCGGATTCGCCGGCATCTATGACCAGGACGAGGCCGAGCGGATTATCGAGGCCTCGTATGAGCCCGAGCCGATTATGGTCTCCGCAACCAAGGTGGACCCGCGCGGTGACACGTCGGTGGTCTCGGACCTTGATGAAATGCAACACGTTGCAGCGATCAAGGATCTACTCGCACAGGACAAGGACGAGTACAGCATTGCCGATGATCTGCGTGCATACGAAGCCGAGTTTCTGAACCCGTTCCCGGAGCTCTACATCAGGGTTCTGGACGCATTGGCCCGCGAGAAGGTCATTAGTAAGACCAACTGGCGGAAGTACCTGAAGATTGGTCTTGATCGTGGGGAGACGCACACAGCATGAGCGACCTTAATCGAGTAATGCTGATTGGACGCTTGGGCGCCGATCCTGAGCAGCGGTACATGCCGAGCGGCAAGGCCGTCGTCAATATCCGCATCGCCACGTCCGAGAAGTGGACGGACCGCGATAGCGGTGAAAGACAGGAGCGGACCGAATGGCACTCAATAGTCGCGTTCGACAAGCTCGCCGAGATCATCGCTGAATATTTGCGCAAGGGCTCTCAGGTGTTCATCGAAGGCAAGTTGCAGACAAGGAAGTGGCAGGACAAGGAAGGCAAGGATCGGTACACGACAGAGATCGTTGCGCAGAACATGCAGATGCTTGGAGGCCGATCACAAGGCGCGACGAAGCAGAAGGAAGCGCCGCCTGCTGATGATGACTTTGGGGACGACATTCCCTTTTCCTTCGCCTTCCTGACTCCGCTCGGCTCGATCCTAGCGGGGCTGGTGCTGGCTGGCCTGGTGATTGCAGCGTGATGAAAGAGCAGACCGTAATCATCCAGAAAGGCGGCTCGCTGTCCCGCATCGTCGGGCTGCTGTCCGCGCTGGTTAAAGAGATGCCGCTCAAGGTGACGATCGCCGAGTACAGGCGGACGCGGAGCCTTGAACAGAATGCCTATCTGTGGGGGTGCGTTTACCCGACGATCTTGCAGCATCTGCCCGGCTGGGATGCTGAGGACCTGCATGAATATTTCCTCGGTGAGTGGAGCGGCTGGGAAGTTCTGGAAGGCTTCGGACGCAAGCGCATGCGCCCTATCCGGCGCAGTTCGAAACTGAAGACGACCGAGTTCATGGACTTCGTCGCCTTCATCCAGCGGCGCATGGCCGAGCATGGCGTGTACATCCCGGACCCGAACGAGGACATGAGAAATGTCGCGTAACCTCCGCCAACTCGCTGCGGGCCAGCCGTGCTACCTGCGCTTGCAAGGTTGCACTCACGACCGTGAGCAGACCGTGTTGTGCCACATCCGTCGAGGCGGCATTGCTGGCGTCGGTCAGAAACCCTGTGACGCCGCGGCGTTCCCGGCGTGCGAGCGTTGCCACGGCATCTTCGACGGCCGTTACCGATCGAGCTACAGCCGCACGCAACTCGACGCCGAAGCGCTGCGCGCTCTGTGTCAGTGGCTGGCGTACTGCTGGGAGCGCGAGTACATCATTCCCGGAGGGTTGGCGGCATGAACGCGCGACCGATCTTGTTCAGCGGCGAGATGGTGCGAGCCCTGCTCGAAGGCAGGAAGACGCAGACGCGGCGGATCGTGCGGCCGCAGCCGGAGAGTCATCTTGCAATTCCGCGCCACTTGGGCGGTGGCGAATGGCAGTGGTGCGCATATCGAGAGCAACTCGGCGACGTGGTGCCGACATGGCGCTGCCCCTACGGCCAGCCCGGCGACCTGCTCTGGGTGCGCGAGCGGTGGACGTTCGTCAACGTGCAGCGGCGCGGCGACCAATCCGAATTGGTGGTCGCCTACAACGCAGACGGCGCCGATCTGCCAAACCGTC
>DASVDQ010000127.1 GCA_036381035.1 Trueperaceae bacterium
CGCATCCGGCCCGCCCGCGGCGAAGTCAGAGGCGGGGAGCATCGTCGTCGGGAGGAGCGGCTTGGTCTCGCCGGCGGGCTCGTACCCGAGCACCTGGCGGGCCTCGGCCTGGCTGAGGACGGGGGCGCCTGCGGCCTTCACGAGCGCTTCGACCTTCCGCATCAGCTGCTCGGCGTCGTCGAACGTCAGCTCGAAATCGTAGTCCGTGATGCCCAGCCCGCTCGGTGCCGGCGCGTGGAGGATGCGGTTGATGATCGCGACGGCCGGCGCGGCGAACGGGATGAGCGCCTGCGTCACGAAGTCGTCCGCCTGCGTCTCGGCCGTCGCCCTGTACCCGCCTTCCGGCAGGCCCAGGTTGATGAGGCTGACGTGCCGCACTGCGAGGATCTCGTCGCGCGCCAGCTTCGCGGTGTTCGGGAAGGTCGGGTCCTCGAGCTTGTGGTCGAGCGCCTGCGCGGTGACGGTGATGCCGCCGGGGTACTGGAGGATGAGGTTCCGGCCGGCCATGTCGCCCTGGTTCGCCTCGAGGAAGCCGCGGACCTGCTCGAAGAGGGCGTCGAGGGCGTCGTCACCGGGCTTAGAGCCGGTCCAGGTCGGGTCCTCGGTGACGGTGACGAGGTAGCGCGGGGTGCCGTGGTTCTTGAAGAAGCCCTTGAGGTACCTGCGGTGCTGGTTGTCGACCTCGACGCTGTCACGCGCCGCGATCCAGGAGGGCAGGCCGTAGAAGCTGCTCGCGAGGTTCGTCTGGCGTTGGTGCAGGAACTCGCGGACTTCCTTGTCGGCGGCCTTGCGGGTGCCGAACGGCACGAAGTTGACGGGCTGCCCGAACGGGTCCTCCTGGCGCAGGACGAGGCCGGAGTCGCGCGCCTCGTACCAAACGAACTGCGGGAGGAGATGGCTGACCTGCACGGGTTCCTGGCCCGCCTGATCGCGGAGGACCTCGACGAACACGTTGCCGGTCTGGTCGTTCGCTACGCACAGTGCCCGGAGGAGGGCGGGTAGGTCGAGCTCGGTGACGCCCTCCCGGCCGATCGTCTCGCGGGACAGCCAGGCCTTCGCGCGGCGGTAGTTCGCGTCGCTGGCCTTGTCGAAGTCGCCGGCGCGGTCGAGAGGTTGCCCGAGCGTGTCGACGTCGCGGGCTGCGAGGTCCCACTCTGCAGACGCGACCGCGTCGGCGAGGAGGTTGCCGATCGCGCCCAGCCACGGCGAGCCCAGGTGGAAGTCGATCAGCTGGGACGCCGGGATGGGCCAGGGGACGCGGACGCGGGCGTCGTGCGTCTGCGCGGCCTCGCTCGGCTCAGCCTCGAGGGGCGTGTCGATGCGCAGCTGCAGGGCCGGCTCGAGGTCGAGGGCGGTCGTGGCGAACGCGCGGGCCTTCACGACCGGCGCCGCCTTGGTCTTGGTCATGCGGTGGCTCCC
>DASVDQ010000128.1 GCA_036381035.1 Trueperaceae bacterium
CGCGTCCCTTGGCCCCTCCCCGCGTCGCAGTTGATCGACTTCTACCTCGGCAGCCCGTGGCTGGGTGCGATCGGCAACCTCCTCGCCGACGCCGTCTCGAGCGCGAAGTGGGACCTGGCCGCCCGCGACGTCGACACGAGCGGGCAACCCCTCGACCGCGCCGGCGACTTCGACAAGGCCAGCGACGAGAACTACCGCCGCGCGAAGGCCTGGCTCAGCAGGGAGACGATCGGGCGGGAGGGCGCCAGCGAACTCGACCTGCCCGCCCTCCTCCGGGCCCTGTGCGTCGCGAACGACCAGACCGGCAACGTCTTCGTCGAGGTCCTCCGCGACCAGGCCGGCCGCGAACCCATGCAGGTCAGCCATCTCCTCCCGCAGTTCGTTTGGTACGAGGCGCGCGACACCGGCCTCGTCCTCAGGCAGGAGGACCCGTTCGGGAAGCCCGTCGACTTCGTACCGTTCGGCACGCGCAAGGCGAGCGACAAGGATACCCGCGAGTTCCTGCATCAACGGCAGACGAACCTCGCGAGCAGCTTCTACGGCCTGCCCTCCTGGATCGCGGCGCGTGACAGCGTCGAGGTCGACAACCAGCACCGCAGGTACCTCAAGGGCTTCTTCAAGAACCACGGCACGCCTCGCTACCTGGTAACCGTCACCGAGGATCCGACCTGGACGGGGCAGAAGCCTGGCGATGACGCCCTCGACGCCCTCTTCGAGCAGGTCCGCGGCTTCCTCGAGGCGAACCAGGGCGACATGGCCGGCCGGAACCTCATCCTCCAGTACCCCGGCGGCATCACGGTCACCGCGCAGGCGCTCGACCACAAGCTCGAGGACCCGACCTTCCCGAACACCGCGAAGCTCGCCCGGGACGAGATCCTCGCTGTGCGGCACGTGTCCCTGATCAACCTGGGCCTGCCGGAAGGCGGGTACAGGGCGACGGCCGAGACGCAAGCGGACGACTTCGTGACGCAGGCGCTCATCCCGTTCGCGGCGCCCGCCGTCGCGATCATCAACCGCATCCTCCACGCCCCCGCCCCCAGCGGGCTCGGCATCACGGACTACGACTTCGAGCTCACGTTCGACGACGCCGAGCAGCTCATGCGGAAGGTGGAAGCGCTCGTGAAGGCCGCCGGCGCGCCCATCCTCTCCCAGGCGGAAGCCAGGCAGGTGCTGGGGTACGAGCCGGCCGGGGAGACGGTCCCGCTCCTGCCGACAACGATGCTGCCAGCCGGCGACTTCGGCGTGGGCGGGCCGGATGCCGAGACGACCGAGGACTAACCCTCGCCTCGCCCGCGCCCGGCACCTTGCACACGTCGAGGCGGCCGTCCGGCGGTACGCGCCCGAGGTCTGGACGGCGACCAGGCGCCTGCACACTCGGTGGCTGCGTGAGGCGCTCGCCGCCGCCCGGCCGCTCCTCGACCGGCTGGTGATCGAGGCCAGGCTGTACGAGCTCGAGGTCGAGTGGCTCGCCGGCGAGCTCGCCTGGCTCGGGTACGAGATCAGCCCCGACGAGCTGCGCGAACAGCCCGAGGTCGCTTGGACCCTCCGGCGCCTAGCCGAGCAGGCGCCCGCGTCCGCCGGGTTCCTCACGACCGACCCCCGCCGCGACACCCTCCTCCGGGAGACCGTGCGGATCCTCGAGGACGACCTGTCGACGTTCTGGCGGACCCTCACCGACCCAGAGACGCTCGCCAGGCGCCTCGTCACCCTGAAGGCCGAGGGCGTGCCGTACGTCGAGGCCAGCCGGCAGGTCGCGCGCCAGTACGGCACGGAGTTCTATCGGGCCGAGCGCCTCGTCCGCTCGAGCTACAACACCGCCGCGAACAATGCACACTCGGCGGCGCTGGAGGAGGCGGGCTTCACGAAGAAGCGCTGGCTGACGAGCCGGGACGCGCGCGTACGTCGACCGACGCCGGGCAGCCCGTACGACCATGCGTCAGCCGATGGCCAGACGGTCCCCGTCGATCAGCCGTTCACCGTCAGCGGCGAGTTGCTCATGTACCCCGGCGACCGCTCAAAAGGTGCGAGCGCGGGGAACCTGATCAACTGTAGATGTAGCGTGATAGGCGTAGAATGAGCGTCCCTCGCGGCGTGGCGGAGCAGACGCTCAAGACCTGCCCCAAGTGCGGGCAGGCGAAGCCCCTCACCCTTGACAGCGCGCCGATAGGCCCGTGCTACACTCTCACCTAGCTTCGGCCCTCGGGGCCGCGATTCGTTCGCGAACCGGAGGGCCTGTCTCTGTTCGGACGCCGTAACCACAACCTCCAGCGCCGCGCCGCCCCCGCCACAGCGGTGGGCGAGCAGCGCAGCGTCGACCTGACCGTCCGCGCCGGCGCCGGCGACACCCTCATCCTCCGCGCCAGCAACGACACCGTCGTAGACCGGTACGGCACCGTCATCACCGCCGAGGCCCTCCTCAGGGACTGGTGGCCCGCCTACCAGCAGCACCGCACCGTCTCCCTCCAGCACAACCTGCCCAAGCTCCGCGACATCGAAGGCCGGCCCATGGTCGGCCTCGCCACCCGCGTCGACTTCACCCCCCAACTCGAGGTCGAGGTCCGGGTGCTCGACCCGAAGACGCTGGAGCTCGTCCGCGCCGGCAAGGTCCGCAGCGCCAGCCTCGAGTTCGTCCCCCTCGAGGTCGAACGCCGCACCGTCGCCGGCAAGCCGGCGGAGGTCTACCACCGCCTTTCCCCAGAGCCTGAGCACGCGGGCCTGTCCCTGGTCGACGTGCCGGGCGTGCCCGGCGCCGACCTGCTCGCCATCCGAACCCTGCCCGCCCTCTGGGCGTACGCCGTCGTGGACCCGCGGGTCTTGAACGGCGAGGTCACCGACCCCGAGGAGGTGCGGCAGCTGGCGTGGCTGCCTCATCACGACGAACGCAGTCACGCCGTCGACGAAGCGCTGTTGGCCCGGGCGCTCGCTGACCTCGAAGCGGGCCGCGTCAGCGTGCCACCGTTCGCCAGCCTCACGGCGGCGCAGGTGGTCGAGAGAGCCCGCGCTCACCTCGAGCGACACACCAGCCTCCGCCTCGGCAGAAGGGCCGATGCGGAGCCCCTGAAGGAGGGGGAGATGAACGAGTGGATGCAGGCCCGAGCCGCGCAGTACGCGGCCGAGGGCATGAGCCAGGCCGACGCCGAGGCGAAGGCCAAGGCGGACTACCAGGCGCTCGCGCCCGAAGTGCGCAGCAAGATCGAAGGCAAGCCCGCCGCGGAGGGTGACGAGGCGGAGGCCAAGGGCCTCCTCGCTCGCCTCTTCGGCCGCAACGGCGGCGGGGACGTGCACGTGCACGTCGGGCAGCCCGCAGAGCAGGTGCAGGCCCGAGCCGCCGGCGAGCCCGCCGACGGCCAGCCCAAGGCCGAGCCCAAGCCGAAGGCTGAGGAGAAGCCGGCCGGCAAGCCCGAGCAGCGCAGCGCGCGCGACATGTGGCTGCAGGCCCGCGCCGCCCTCCTCCAGGTCGAGGAGGGCCTCTCCGACGTCGAGGCTCGCGCCGCGGCGCAGGAGCAGCTCGACGCCGACCTCGGCCTACAGGCGCGCCTCGCCGCCGCGCCCCAACCGGAGGGCGACCAGCTGGCGCAACTCCCGCCGGAGATCCGCGCGCTCATGCGCCGCCCCGAGGACCCCATGGCGGCGATCGCCAGCGGCCTCCGCGTCCGCAGCCAGAAGCTCGACGGCGACCAGCTCCTCGGCGAGGTCTTCGCCCGCACGATCGTCCCGCAGGCGCTCGGCCAGCGGCCGTCCACCCGCCAGCTGACCGAGGCGTACAACATGCTCGCCGAGGCCGGCATCCACCAGCGCGCCCTCACGATCGAAGCCAACGGCACGGTCGTGTACGAGGAGCTCGCG
>DASVDQ010000129.1 GCA_036381035.1 Trueperaceae bacterium
CCCGGGTCGCGGTCCCACCTCCCGTGCGGCCACGTGGGGCCGGCGCGACCGGGCTACCTCGCGCCAGCTGCGACCTGGCCCTCTCCCGTCCACCGGCCGGCGATGCCCTCCAGCCACAGCTCCGCCTCGTGCGGCCAGCGCAGACGCACGACCTGGAGGTGCGTGCCGTCCTCCAGCAGCGCGCGGGCGTCGTCCCGCACCTTGTGGCGCGTGCGCCACGCCCACTTGATGATGTTCTCGTCGCTCGTGAAGAAGGTCCAGAGGGGCGGCTCCACGTTGCCGGCCCACAGCACCTCGCGCGTCAGCGCCCGCCGCACCGTGCGCTTCACGACGCGGTACATGACCAGCCACACGGGGTAGTCGAGCCAGACGAGGGTGTCGGCCGCGGCCGCGAGGTGCTCGCGGAGGCCCTGCCACTCGGTCACCCACGTCGGCTGCGCGGTGAACTCCCTGAGCTCGTCGAGGTAGCCCTCACGCACCGTCCAGCCCGGACCGTGGCGCAGCGAGTCGACCTCGCAGTATGACAGCCCCAGCAGTGCGGAGAGCCGGCGCGCCACCGTGGACTTGCCGGACCCGGAGGTACCGCCGACGATCACCCGGCGCGGCGCGGCAGGCAGGGGGTCGGAGTGCCCGAACAGCGGCACGGTGCGGAGTCTACCCGTCACGCCCAGGCCTGTCGGCGGCGGGCGGGCCCCGCCACCACGTGCGGCAGCGCGCTACGGGGCCGTCGCGCTCGCCGCTCCGCCGACCCCCCTGCGCCGGAGCGCGAAGCCGGAAGGCCGCCTCACCAGGTGTCTCCGCCGCCGGGCGGCGGCCAGGCACCGACCATGCGCCTCAGCAGGATCACCTGGCCGAGGTGGTGGGCGTCGTGCAGGTAGTACGACGCCAGCGCCGCGCCGACCGAGCGCTCGCGGCCCTTCACGAGCGGCCGGCGCAGCTCGGCACCGTCCTGCGCGATGGCCCGGAAGCGCTCCAGGCCGGCCAGGTAGCGCCGGACGAGGTCGGGCCACTCCTCGGCGCTCGTCGCCGGCCAGCCGTCCTCGGCGTGCGGCACGGGGCTGGGCTCCTCGCCGTCGACGATGCGCAGGAACCGCTCCTGCCAGAAGACCATGTGGGCCAGCACGTCGGCGACGCTGTGCGGGCTGCCCTCCGGCCGGCGCACGGCGTCCTCGCCCGAGAGGCCGTCGAGGGCGCGTCCGAACGGCGTGAAGCCGCCGGTACCGTCCGAGAGGAGGAACTGCATGAACTCGGGGGTGGGCGCTGGCAGCGGTTCGCTCATCGCCGGATTATGCGCGGCGCGGACCGCCGGCGGGAAGCGGCCCGCCGTGGGCATCGTGCCGACGGCCCAGGGACGGGAGCGACGAGGCCGGGCGCTGCCCGGCGAGACCGCGGGCCTCTGCCCCACAGCTACCCGCGGCGGACCGCGCGACCCCTATCCTGCTCAGCGAAGGGGTGGAGCATGGACCGAGCCCGGAGGCGCGGCGCGCTCGCCGCGCTGGCCCTCGCGTTCCTGGCCGCGGCGGCGGCACAGGGCTACCCGAACGCCGAGCTGCTGGTGGAGCCCTCGTGGCTGGCGTCGCGCCTGGGCGACGACGGCCTGCTCGTGATCGACGCGCGCGGCCCGGAGAAGCACCGCGAGGCCCACGTGCCCGGCGCCGTCAACGTGCCGGTGAGCGACGTCGTGACGACTGTGGACGGCGTCCCGTTCGAGCTTGACCTGGAGGGCGCCACGGAGGCCCTCCGCGCCGTGGGTCTGGAAAGTGACCACACTGTGGTCATATACGACGACCAGGGGATGATGGACGCGGCCAGGCTGTTCTGGACGCTCGAGTACCTGGGCGTGGCCGACGCGCGCGTGCTGAACGGGGGCTGGAACGCCTGGCAGGAGACCGGCGGGCCGGTCGAGGCCGGTCCCGTGCCGGCTGAGCCGTCGGCCTTCGAGCCGGCGCCCGACGCCTCCCTGCTCATCGCCGCCGACGAGCTCGCCGCGCGGCTGGGCGAGCCGGGCCTCGCGATCGCCGACGCCCGCTCCCGCGAGGAGTTCACGGGCGAGGTCGCCTACGGTCCGCGCGGCGGGCACATCCCCGGCGCCGTGCACCTGCCCTGGTTCGGCGCGCTGGTCGGCGGCGACTTCGTTCCGACGACGCAGCCGGGTTGGCAGGAGGAGCTGAGCGACCCGGACGTCGAGCGCCTCGCTCCCGCCGACGAGCTGCGCGCCTGGCTCGAGGGCGCCGGCCTCACGCCCGACCAGGAGGTCGTCACCTACTGCCAGACGTTCTGGCGGGGCGCTCACCTCTACTTCGTCCTCCGCCTCATGGGCTACGAGCGCGTGCGCGGCTACGACGGCTCCTGGGCCGAGTGGAGCCGGCGCGAGGACCTGCCTGTGGAGACGGGCGCGCCCCGGTAGCCGCCGCGGCGGCCCGCCGGGACAGGCGCCCCTCGCCGGGAGGCGCCCGGCTGCTACGCTCGCCTCGACGACGGGCGGGAGGGATGCGTGACGCGGTCGCCTCCACAAGGAGCGCACGAGGCGCGGGGCCCGGCCGCCTCGGGCCCCGGTAACGAGGGCGTGGTGACCGCGGTGCGGGGCTCGGTCGTCGACGCCCGCTTCCCGTCCCGGCTGCCAGCCCTGCGCGAGCTGCTCGTCGCCGCCAGGGACGAGGGTCTCAAGCTCGAGGTGGCCGCCCACCTCGACGCGCAGACGGTCCGCTGCCTGGCGTTCGGCGGCACCGACGGCGTGGCGCGGGGCGACCGTCTCGTCGCCACGGGCGGCCCGCTCGAGGTGCCCATCGGCCGGGAGCTGCTGGGCCGCGTCGTCGACGTCTTCGGCCGCCCGATCGACGGCGCCGGCCCGCTGGCGGCCGCCGCGCGCAGGCCCGCGTACGGTCCCCCGCTGCCGCTGAGCCGGCGCTCCACGGCGACGTCGGTGCTCCTCACCGGCATCAAGGCCATCGACCTGCTCTCGCCCCTCGAGCACGGCGGCAAGGCCGGGCTGTTCGGCGGCGCGGGCGTGGGCAAGACCGTCCTGATCTCCGAGCTGATCCACAACATGGCCGTCAGGCACGCCGGGGTCAGCGTCTTCTGCGGCGTCGGCGAGCGTTCCCGCGAGGCCGAGGAGCTGATCCGCGACGTCACCGAGGCGGGGGTCCTCGACAAGACCGTGCTGGTCTTCGGCCAGATGAACGAGCCGCCCGGGGCCCGCTTCCGCGTCCCTCACACGGCCCTGGCCGTCGCCGAGCACTTCAGGGACGGCGAGGGCGCCGACGTCCTCCTGCTCATGGACAACGTCTTCAGGTTCGTCCAGGCGGGCATGGAGGTGTCGGGGCTCCTCGGCAACCTCTCCTCGCAGATGGGCTACCAGCCGACGCTGGCCACCGAGCTCGCCGAGCTCCAGGAGAGGATCGCCTCCTCCGAGGCGGCGGCCATCACCTCGGTGCAGGCCGTCTACGTGCCGGCCGACGACTTCACCGACCCGGCCGTCGTGCACGTCTTCGGCCACCTCTCGGCGTCGGTGGTGCTGTCGCGCGAGAGGGCGGCGCAGGGCCTCTACCCCGCGGTCGACCCGCTCCAGTCGACGTCCTCGCTGCTCTCCCCCGCCGTCGTCGGGGAGCGCCACGCCCGGGTGGCGCGCGAGGTCAGGGCGACGCTGGCCGCCTACGAGGACCTCAAGGACATCATCGCGATGCTGGGCCTCGACGAGCTCAGCGAGGAGGACAAGCGCGTCGTGTCCCGCGCCAGGCGGCTCGAGCGCTACCTCACCCAGCCCTTCCACGTCACGCAGGAGTTCACGGGGATGCCGGGCGTGTCCGTGGGGCTCGACGACCTGCTCAGCGACTGCGAGGCGATCCTCGGCGACGAGCTGGAGGGCGTCCCCGAGTCGTCGCTCTACATGATCGGCGCGCTCGCCGAGCTGGAGGCGGCGGCGTGAGGCTCCTGCTGTCGGTGCCCACGGGCGTACTGGTGGACACCCGCGTGCTGCGCGTGAGCGCCGAGTCGGGCGGCGGCTCGTTCACGCTGCTGCCGAAGCACGCCGACGGCGCGCTGGACCTCGTCCCCGGCCTGCTGTCCTACGTGACCGAGGACGGCGAGGAGGTCTTCGTGGCCGTCGACGAGGGCGTGCTGGTGAAGGCGGAGGACGACGTGCGCGTGGCGTGCCGCCGGGCCGTCGTCGCCGGCGAGCTGGAGCGGGCCGTGGCGGCGCTGGCCGAGCACATGCGCTCGCAGAGCGAGCACGAGCGGCGGGCCAGGACCGCGCTGCTGCGCCTCGAGGCAGAGGTCATGCGGCGCCTGGGGGAGCTGTGAGCGCGGGCGTCGAGGAGAGGAGGGACGGACCCGTGGCGCCCACGGGCGCGGCAGCGGCGAGCGCCGCTCGGCTCCCCGAGGGGCTCGAGGCGCACGACGCCCCTCCGACGTCCGGCGCGGCGGCTCCCCGCGACGGGATGCTCGAGGCCGTCGCGCGCCGGCAGGCCAGGAAGGCGCGCTCGCGCCGGGAGGAGCGGCCCGGGCTGGCCAGGGGACTCGGCGCGAGCGGCATGATCGGCTGGTCCATCGCGGTCCCCACGCTCGTCGGCGTGGCGCTGGGCGCGTGGCTCGACGGGCGCGCGGACGCTGGGTTCTCCTGGACCCTGACGCTCATGGCCGTCGGCCTCCTCGTGGGCTGCGCGAACGCCTGGTACTGGGCGCGGAGGGAGTCGCAGCGTGACTGACGCGCTCCTCGGCCTGGCGCTCGGCGGCCTCGCCGGGGCCGCCCTCGGCACCGCCTTCTACGCCGGCCTGTGGGCGACCGTGAGGCGCGTGGCGGCGCACGGAAGCGCGGGGTGGCTCCTCGCCGCGAGCCTCGCGCTGCGCCTGGCGCTGGCCGGCGCGGTGCTCACGCTCCTCGCCAGGGAGGGCGTCCCGCACCTCCTCGGCGGCCTCCTCGGGTTCATGTCGGCACGCCCGCTGGCGACGCGCGCGTTCGCGGGGCCGCCACGGCCGAGGGCGGAGGCGGCCCCGGCCCGTTCCACGGCGCCGGAAGCGGCCCCAGCCAGGTCCACGGCGCCCGCCGCCGCACGGGCGCGAGGCACCAGAGAGGACGGCCGGCCATGACGCTCTCGCCCGACGAGGTCGTCGTCTTCACCGTGGGGCCCGTGGCGGTGAACGCCACCCTCCTCTTCTCCTGGCTGGTCATGGCCCTGCTCGTCGTCGCGTCGGCCCTGCTGACCAGGGGGCTGCGCGCGGAGCCGCCCTTCGGCCGCGTCCAGCTCGTCCTCGAGGCGCTCGTCGACTTCGTCTTCGACCAGGTCCGCGAGGTCACGAGGCAGGAGCCGCGGCGCTACCTGCCGTTCGCCGGCACGCTCTTCCTCTTCATCCTCACGTCGAACGTCCTCGCCGTCGTGCCGGGGTTCCAGCCGCCCACGGGCTCGCTCTCGACGACGGGCGCCCTGGCCGTGGCCGTGTTCCTGGCCGTGCCCGCCTTCGGCGCCTCGCGGCTGGGCCTGCGCCGCTACCTGCGCACGTACCTGGAGCCCACGCCGCTGATGCTGCCGTTCACGGTCCTGGGCGAGGTGTCGCGCACGATCGCGCTGGCGATGCGCCTGTTCGGCAACGTCATGAGCAGCTCGATGATCGCAGCGATCCTGCTGGCCGTGGCGCCGCTGGTGTTCCCGGCGCTGATGCAGGCCTTCGGCCTGTTCTTCGGCGTGCTGCACGCCTACATCTTCACGGTGCTCGCGCTCGTCTACGTCGCGTCCGGCGCGGCGGAGACCGAGAGGAGAGCGACGCGGGCGAGAGGAGGAGCCGGATGACCGAGCTCACGTGGGTGGCGGTCGCGTCGATCGTCGCGGCGGGCCTCACGGCCGCCATCGGGGCCGGCATGGCGGCGCTGGGCGAGGGCCGCGCCGCCGCGCAGGCGCTGCAGAGCATCGCGCAGCAGCCCGACGAGGCGAACACGATCTCGCGCACCATGTTCATCGGCCTCGCGATGATCGAGACCAGCGCGATCTACTGCTTCGTCATCGCCCTGATCCTGATCTTCGCGAACCCGTTCTGGAGAGCCGTCTCGTGAGGTAGTAGGGCCCGCCGTGACGTTCGACCCGTTCACGTTCCTGGCTCAGCTCCTCAACTTCGCCCTCCTGCTCGTGCTCCTGCGCGCCTTCCTCTACCGGCCGGTGCTGGCCGTGATGAGGCGCCGCGAGGAGCTCGCCGCCGCCGCGCTAGACGAGGCGCGGCGGCTGCAGGCGGAGGCCGAGGAGGAGCGCCGGGCGCTGGCCGCGGAGCGCGACGCCGAGGAGCGCGAGCGCGCCGCTCGCCTGGCGGCGCTGGAGGACGAGCTCGAGCGTCTGCGGCACGAGCGGCTCGCGGCGGTCGACAGGGAGGCGCGGGAGGCCCGCACGTCCCGCGCCGAGGCGCTGGCCCGGGAGGTGGAGCGCGCCGTGGCGCGCCTCGGGCCGGAGCTGGCGAGGCTCGTCGTCGACGAGGTGTCCGAGACCATCGCCTGGCTCACCGGCGCCGACGCGGACGGGCTCGCCGTCGACAGGTTCGTCGAGCGCCTGCGCGGCCTCCCGCCGGAGCGCCGCGAGGAGCTGCGCTCCGCGGCCCGCGAGGGACCGGTGCGGCTCGTGACGGCCAGGGCCCTGGGGGGCTCGGAAGTGGACGAGGCCCGCCGCGCCGTCGCGGACGCCCTGGGCGTCGAGCGCGTGGAGCTGGCCACCGACCCCGGCCTGCTCGCCGGCGCCGCGCTCGAGGCCGGCGGCCTGCGGCTCGACGGGTCGGCGGCGGCGCGGCTGGCGGCGCTCGAGGAGAGGTTCGCGCGGGCGCTGGCCGAGCCGCGCGGCGAACCGGGCGAGGGCGCGGCATGAGCCCGGGGGGACGAGGCGGGCGTGGTGGCGCCATGAGCCGCGGCGGCGAACCGGCTGGCGGGGAGGGCGCGGCGCCCGCCGAGAGGGCGGGAGCCGCCGAGCGCGCCCTCAGGGCCGGACTGCACGCGCTGCGGCGCGCCCGGGTCGAGGCGCCGCGCGAGCTGGCCCTGGAGGAGGTGGGCACGGTCACGGTCGTGACCCACGGCGTGGCCACGGTCAGCGGCCTGCCGGGCGTCACGGCCGGGGAGACGGTGGAGTTCCCCGGCGGCGCCCTCGGCGTGGTCGGCGAGCTGAGGGAAGGCGAGGTGGGCGTCGTGGTGCTGCGCGGCGCCCGCGACCTGGCCGCCGGCGCGACGGCGCGCCGCACGGGCCGCGTCCTCGACGTGCCGGTCGGCGACGCCCTGCTGGGGCGTGTCGTCGACGCGCTCGGCGCGCCCCTCGACGGCCGCGGGCCCGTGGACGCCGCGGCGCGCCTGCCCGTGGAGCGCGCCGCCCCGCCCATCGTCGACAGGGCGCCCGTCAGCGTGCCGCTGCACACGGGCGTGAAGGTCATCGACGCGCTGTTCCCCGTCGGCAGGGGCCAGCGCGAGCTGATCGTCGGCGACCGGCAGACGGGCAAGACGACGCTGGCGCTCACGGCGGTCCTGGCGCAGAGGGACACCGGCGTGCTCTGCGTCTACTGCTCGGTGGGCCGGCGCGGGGCGGAGGTCGCCCAGGTCGTCGACAGGCTCGGGCGCCGCGGCGCCCTGGCCTACACGACGGTCGTCGTGGCCCCCGCGGAGGCGCCGCCGGGGCTGCGTCAGGCGGCGCCGTTCGCGGCCATGAGCATCGCCGAGGCGTTCATGGCAGCGGGGCGGCACGTGCTCGTGGTCCTCGACGACCTCGTGCAGCACGCCAGGGCCCACCGCGAGGTCTCTCTGCTGCTGCGCCGGCCGCCCGGCCGCGAGGCCTACCCGGGCGACGTCTTCTACCTGCACGCGCGCCTCCTCGAGCGGGCCACGCAGCTCAGGCCCGAGCGCGGCGGCGGGTCGCTCACGGTGCTGCCCGTCGTCGAGACGCAGGAGAGGGACCTCGCCGCCTACATACCCACCAACCTGATCTCGATCACCGACGGCCAGATCGTGCTCTCGCCCGAGCTGTTCCGCCGCGGCCAGCTACCCGCCGTCGACGTGGGCCTCTCCGTCTCGCGGGTGGGCGGCAAGGCGCAGCTCCCCGCCTACCGCGCGGTGGCGGGCGGCGTGCGCCTCTCCTACGCTCAGTTCGAGGAGCTCGAGGAGTTCGCGCGCCTCGGGGCCGACCTCGACGAGTCGACGCGACGCACGCTGTCGCGGGGACGGCGCGTCAGGGAGGTGTTGAGGCAGGGCGCCCTGGAGACCGTCCCGGTCGCGCGGCAGGTGGCGGCCCTCTTCGCCGTCGACGAGGGGCTGTT
>DASVDQ010000130.1 GCA_036381035.1 Trueperaceae bacterium
CGAGGACCGGCGGGCTGAAGCTCCACGCCACGTCCTCGGGCTCGCCCGTCACGGCCAGCACGACGTCGCCGCCGGCACCCCCCACGCGGGCGAGCGAAACCTCGACCGTCGCGTCGCTCCCGCGGACCAGCTGGACGACGCCCGATCCCAGCGTCAGGACGACGCTCGCCTGACCCCCGCACGCGGCCAACGGCAGCAGGACCGCGGCGAACAGGGCAGTGCGCGCCGTGCGTGAGTGCGTGGCGGGACGGGACCTGGGTCCCCTTGTCGGAGTGGTGGAGCGCATGGGGAACCCCCGCCTTCCCTAAGGAGCGGTGGTGAACGACCGCTGCGCGCTGATGGCGAAGTAGCCGTCTTCGTCGAAGCCTTGGGAGGCACCGAGCGCGTACAGCAGCACGAGGCTGAACACGTCGCCGTCCCAGTGCGCGCCGGGCTCGACGCCATCTCCCCCCGAAGCCACCACGCGCCACTGGAGGGTGTGCCCCGCAGGGAGGGTTATGCCCAGTTCGCTGGTGTCGGGGATCGTCACCGTGGTGGCCGTGGTGGTCAAGGCGGCCCTATAGACGCCCAGCTCTTCCCACGTCCAGGTCACCGCGCCGCCCCCTGTGTTCGCGACCGTGAACTCCGTTGCCGTGGTGACGTCGGTCGCGAGGTCCGCGGGCTCCGTCAACGTCGGCAGCTCCGGGACCGTCACGGTCACGCTGCCGCCCGTGGCGCCGGCGACCCAGGCAGCCTGGTCGAATAGGTCGCCCGATGCGAAGACGTAGCCGGCGCCGGGGATGACCGGCATGACCAGAGAGAAGTCGGTCGCGCCGGTGTCGTCCCGCATCACCGTCAACGCCATGTTCGGGCCTACCTGGACTGCCGCCACCGTCAGCGAAGGCGTCTCGGGGGCGACGACGGTCAGCTCCACTTCCTCGGTGTCCAGGGCGCTGCCGAGGTCGATCGGTTCCGACAGGTTCACGGTCTCACCATCGGTCAGCTCCACCTCGACGCTCCCGTAGCCGGGGTAGCCGACTACCTCGCCGCCCGGGTCGGTCTCGATCTCGAGCGCGTGCAGGCGTACGGTGCGTTCGGGCTTACCTTGCCAGGAGACGCTGAACGAGAAGCTCGAGTTGCCCGGGGTGATCTCCAGGCAATCCAAAGCGTAACCGTCCAGGCCCTCGGCGCAGACCCTTATCACCTGGTTCGCTCCGACCGGCACGGAGCCGCCGGTCACTGAGCCGTTGATCGTGGCGCTCCTCGAGGGGCTGCTGGCCGTCAGGACGAAGGAGCTGAGCTCCACCTCGCCCTCCGTCAGGCCCCGGTAGACGTGGACCTGTTGGGAGGCGGCGATCCAGGCGGTGACGTCGTAAGGCAACGACAGGCCCGCCAGCCTGAAGGAGCCGTCCTCGTCCGTGACAGTGGTGTCGCCTTGGCTGGCCAGGATGACATCGGACATCGGAGCGCCGAGGATCCCGTTCAGGCGACCCGTCACAGCGAAGCTTTCCACCTCCAGGACGAGCTGCGCCTCGGCCGCGAGCCCCGTGCCAGTGGCGGACACGGTGAGGATGTGGACCCCTTCGTCCGCGGCGGCGTCCGCGCTGAAGGTGAGCGTGCTGGTGAGGACGTCACCGGCAAGCACGGCAGGGCTGAGCGCCGCCTGCACCTCGTCCGGCAGCCCCGTGACCTCCAGCGTCACGTCCGCGCTGGCGCCGCCCAGGCGGGTGAGCGTCACCTCGACCGTGGCCTGGCCGCCGCGGATCACCTGCAGCACGTCCCCGGCCAGCGACACCGCTATGCTCGGCTGCGGACCGCCGCACGACGCCAGGAACAGCAGGCCTCCGGCGAGCGCCAGCCGCGCCGGCAGGAGCCTCGCTGGGGCACGAGTGCGAGTTCGCTCGAGTCGGCGGCTTCCTTGCATCGACCATCTCCCTTCGGACCGGCGCCGTGCTCACGGCGCCGTGGTGAACTGCCGCGAGCTGCTGCTGATGATGGTGCCGTCACCCTTGAAGCCTGGGGACGAACCGCCCAGCAGCATCGACACGAAGTTGAGCCCTTCGGCGGGCCTGTAGGCGGCCGACTCCACGGAGTCTCCCCCCGTGGCGATCACCTGCCAATCGAAGGTAGCCCCCGCGGGCAGCGGCAAGCCGAGCCAGCTCGTGTCGGGCATCGTCACGGTCGTCGAGGTGGTGAGGAGCGCCAGGCCGTAGTCGGTGGCCGTGTCGTTCCAGATCCACACCAACGGTCCGCCGCCTGGGTTGGAGACCGTGAACTCGGTGTCTGTGGTGACGCCGGTGGCCATGTTCGCGGGAGCGACCAGGGCCGGTGCGTCGGGGACGATGAGCGTCGCGCTGCCGCCCGTCAGCCCCGTCACCCAGGCCATGTCGTCGGTGCCCGTCGCCGCCAGGAAGGTGTAGGTGGCGCCGGGAAGGACGGGCATCGCGACGGCGAAGGCGGCCGTCCCGTCGTTGTTCACCATCACCGACGTCGCCAGGTTCGGTCCCAGCTGCACGGCCCCGATGGTCGCGTACAGCGCGCTCGTCGACAGGACCGTGAGCTCGACCTCGGTCGTGTCGAGCGCCGCACCGAGGTCGATCGGGTCCGCCACGCTCGGCGTGGTCCCGGCGGTGAGCTCCACGTCGTGGGTGGCGTAGCCGGGGTAGGCGACGGGGACGCCGCTGACGTCCCTCTCGATCTGCAGCAGGTGCAGGCGCACGGAGCGCGTCTCCGGCCCCCACCACTGGACGAACACCGAGAAGTCCGTCTCCGTGGGGCTCACGAAGTCGCAGCCCTGGGCCGGGCCATCGAGGCCCTCGGCGCACACCGCGACGATCTGGTTCGTGCCCACGGGTATGGCCTCGCCCGTGAGCGTGCCCGTGACGGTGGCGGAGCGCGCGACCGGCCCGACAGAGGTCAAGAAGCCGCCCAAGACCACTTCGCTCTCCCGCAGGCCCTGGTAGACGATCGCCGCCTCGTCGGTCACGCTCCACGCCGTCAGGTCGTACGGCACGGACAGGCCGCTGAGCTCGAACGCGCCATCTATGTCGGTCACCGTCGACTGGCCCTGACTGGCCACGGCGACGCCGGGCAGCGGACGGCCCTGCGAGCCCACGAGGCGCCCCTGCACGGTGAGGCTCACGACCTCGAGCTGCAGCGTCGCCTCGGCGGTGAGTCCGCCGCCGGTCGCGACGACGGTGAGAGAGTGCTCGCCCTCGTCGGCGGCCGCGGCGGCGGTCAGCGTCAGCGTGCTGGTGAGCGTGTCGCCGCTGAGCACGGCAGGGGCGAAGCTGGCCTCCACGTTCGCGGGCCGGCCGGTGACGTCTAGCGTGACGGCCCCGTCGACGCCGCCGACGCGCGTGAGGGTGACCTCGACGCTGGCCTCGTCGCCGCGGACCAGCACGACGGCGTCGGAACCGAGGCTCAGGACGATGCTCGGCTGCGGGCCGCCGCAGGCGGCCACGGCGAGGAGGGCGGCCGCCATCGCGGCGGCGCGCGCCCCTCGAACGACCGAGCCGGCACGGAGACCGGGACACGAGGATCCGCTTCTTCGGTACATGGGTCCGCCCCTTCCGGCACGAACGGCACCAGGCCTGTGTGTAGGTGCCACATATCGTTACCCCGAGCGCGGGACGGTGCCTTACGGTCCTTCACAGAGGCCAGCCGCGGCCGCGGCGACGGCGCGAGGGCGGTGCGTCGCCCGAGAAGCGAGCCGCCGCTGCCCGTGTACCGGCGCACGACGCACGGTGCGGCGCCCCCGGAGCTCTCGGAAGGCGCCGCCGCCGAACGAGCTCTCGACGTGCCTACGGGGCCGTGGTGAAGTCCCGCACATCGCTGATGGCGATGGAGCCGTCGCCGCCGAACCCGGGGGAGCCCCCGCTCCCCCACAGCGTCACCCAGCTCAAGAGGTCGTTGATCCAGTGGCTGCCGGCCTCGGCGGTCTCCCCGCCCGAGGCCACCACCTGCCATTGGACGGTATCCGCCGCGGGCAAGGGAACGCCGTACTCGCTGGTGTCGGGGATCGTGACCGAGGTGGCCATGGTCGTGAGGGAGGAGACGTAGCCGCCCCCGCCTGACCATACCCAGGTGAGCGCGCCGCCGGTGGGGTTCGAGACCGTGAACTCGGTCGCGGTGGTCACGTCGGATGCGGAGTCCGCCGGTGCCGTGAGCGTGGGCAGCTCGGGGACCGCGACGGTCACGCTGCCGCCGGTGGACGTCATGACCCAGGCGGCCCGCTCGATGTTGACGCCAGAGCCGAACAGGTACGTGGCGTTCGGCAGCACGGGCATGGTCACGGTGAGGTCTGTGGCGGCGGTGTTGTCCTCCTGTACGGCGATCGCGAGGTTGGGTCCGACCTGGACGGCGGCGACCGTCGAGGTGACCGGGACCGGGCTGTCCACCGACAGCTCCACCGTCTCCGTGTACAAGGCTTCGCCGAGGTCGATAGGCTCCGGCAGGTTCACGGTCTCGCCGTTGGTCAGCTCCAGGTCGACGGTCGCGTAGCCGGGGTAGCCGACCACCTGCCCGCCCGTATCGGTCTCGCGCTCCAGCAGGTGCAGGCGCACGGAGCGGTCGAACTGGTCGTACCAGTTCACCGTCAGATCGAAGCCCGAGGTCGTGGGGTCGACGGACGTGCACCCATCGACGATCCGGTCCATGCCCTCGGCGCAGACGACCACGACCTGGTTGGCGCCGATGGGCACGGAGCCGCCTGTCACGGAGCCCGTGACCTCGGCGCTCCTCGGCGTCGTGACGGGCAGCAGTGCGGTGCTGCTGAGCTCGATCTCGCTGGCCGTCAGGCCGCGGTAGACATGTACCTTGTCGTCGGCGGTGCTGAAAGCGGTCACGTCGTAAGGCACCGAAAGGCCCACCAGCTTGAAGGAGCCGTCGCTGCCGAGGGCCGCCTGGTCGTCCTGGCTCACCACGGTGGCTCCCGAGAGCGGAGCGCCCAACAACCCGACCATGTGGCCGGCGACCGTCAGGCTCTCCACCTCCAGGGCGAGCTGCGCCTCGGATGCGAGCCCGGCCCCGGCGGCGGTCACGGTCACGATGCTCACGTCTTCGGGCGCCGACGCGTCGGCGCTCAGGGTCAGCGTGCTCGTGAGCTCGTCGCCGCTTAGAACCGTCGGGCTGAAGGTACCCTGCACCTTCGTCGGCAACCCGCTGACCTCCAGCGTCACGTCGCCGCTCGCGTCGCCGAGGCGCGTGAGCGTCACCTCGACGGTGACCTGTCCGCCTCGGAGCACCTGCAGGGCGTCGGAGGCCAGGGACACCGCGAGGCCCGGACGCGGACCACCGCAGGCCACCAGGAGCAGGAGGCATCCAGCGACCGCGGCCGCCCGCGGCGGCAGGAACCTCGCAGGGGCAAGGGGGCCAAGTAGCCCGAGTAGACGGCGTCTACGCATCGGTGAACCCTTTCCCGCGGGCGCCGGGCCGATCATGTGAGTCCGCGTCACGGAGCTTTCTACCAAGGGCGGGGCGCCGGCGCCTACCCCTCCACGGGCCCGCGGCGAGGCTCCGGCATCCGTCTGCAAGGGCCCATACGTGGAGGCGGCACCCGTACACGAGCGGCCCGAGACGGAGGCGGCGCCGCGGGTCTCGCCCCCGGCCCGCGGCACCGCTGCCCCGTGCGGCGATAACCTCCTGGGCAACCGAACGAGGAGGTGATCGATGGCCTTCATCGCCACTGTCCCCGAGGAGCGAGCGGAAGGCGGCGTGGCGCGGATGTACCAGGCGCTCCGGGAGGGCCTGGGCTACGTGCCCAACTACGGCAGGTCGTTCAGCCACCGTCCGGCCCTGTTCAGCGCGTGGGTCGCGCTCAACTCGACGGTGAAGGGCGTCATGGACCCCAGGCGCTACGAGCTCGCCACCCTGGCGGCAGCGGTGCGGCGCCGCTCCAGCTACTGCACCATCGCCCACGGCGAGAGGCTGCTCGACCTCGGCACCAGCGAGGACGAGCTGCGCGCCCTGGCCCGCGAGCCGGAGTCCGCTCCCCTCGACGAGACCGAGAGGGCCATCTTCGACTTCGCCGCCAAGGTCGCCGAAGCCGCCCACACCGTCACGTCGGAGGACGTCGAGCGCCTCCGGTCGGTCGGTCTCACCGACGCCGAGATCTTCGACGTAGCCTCGGCCGCCGCGGCCCGACTGTTCTTCACGGCCCTGTGCGACGCCGTGGGCACCCGGCCGGACGCCGCCTTCCGCTCGCGGCTCCCCGGCCTCGTCGAGGACCTCGCCGTGGGCAGGCCCGTGGAGGAGCCGTAGTCGGAGGTGCCGGGGCGACACCCTGCAGGCCTGGGGGCGAACCCTCGCCGAGGCCGCCGCGACGACCGTCGGCAGGCTCCCTCGTGGGCCTGCCGACGGCTAGCCGGGCGCCCCTCCGGGGCCTCGCGAGGGCCTCACCTCTCGACCGTGACCCTGGCCCCCGCTAGCGGGAGGCCCGAGACCTCGGCCGCGAGCCCGGACTCGGCGCCGACGGCCGCGGCGTCCTCGATCGTGAGGCGGTAGGCGGGCCCGGCGGTGCGGCAGGAGACGAGGCAGAGGGCGAGGACGACGACCGACAGGGCCGCGAGGCGTCCGGCGCGGCGGCGGGCGACGAGGCCGAGCGGCACCAGGCCGAGGGCCGCCAGCGCGGCCCAAGGCCCGCCGAACTCGACGGCCGCGAGAGCGCTCAGGTCCACGAGCACGAGGTAGCCGCGCGAGGCGCCGGCGGGCACCGTGGCCTCCTCCGCGACGTCGAGCACCAGAGCGTTCGCGCCCTGGCCGAAGCTGCCGGTGGCCAGGGCCTCGCCGTCGGGAGCGCCGTCGCCGTCGGCGTCGGCGTACAGGTGCACCCCGACGATGCCCGCCGCGCCGCGCTCCACGGTGTAGCTGATGCTCAGCGTGCGGATCGCCACGGCCTCGCCGTCGCCCGCGGAGGCCACGAGCCTGAGGGCGGTGACGCCGTCGTCTCCGGGACGCGCGGAGCGGCTGGCAGCCGCGGAAGGGTGCGCTGCCAGGCTCAGCGTCGGGGCCTCGTCCGGCGCCGCGGCCGAGACCTCCGTCGTGACCGTGTCGCTGTCGTTGCCGGGCACGCCGTCGTCGGTGTCGCTGGCGACCGTCGCCGTGTTCACCAGCTCGCCCTCGGCGTCGGGCGCGGTGACCTCGAGGGTGAATGCCGCCGTCGCGCCCGCCGCCAGGCTCGCGAGCTCGCACGTCACGGTGCCGCCGGACGCGGCGCAGCCGCTCGGCACGCCGGTCAGCGTGACCCCGGCGGGCAGCGCGTCGCTGACGACGACGTTCGCGGCCGAGTCGGGCCCAGTGTTCGTGACGGCGAGGGCGTAGGAGAACGCGGCCCCGGGCTGGACGAGCTGCGGACCGTCCTTCGACATGGCCAGGTCGGCGCCGGGCGGGGGCGGCTCCTCGGTGACCGTAGTGGTGACGCCCGAGGCGTCGTTGGCTGGGTACGGGTCGAGCGAGTCTCCGAGGTCGACGATGCTCGCCTCGTTCCTGATCACAGCGGCCGCGGCGGGGGCGGCGACCACCACCTGGTACTGGACCGTCGTGCCGAACGGCTCCATGACGCCGACGTCGCAGGTGACGGTGCCGCCCGAGACGCTGCACCCCTCGGGCACCGACACCACGCTCACGCCGGGCGGGAGCTCGTCGGTCACCCGCACGTCCTCGGCGGCGTCGGGGCCGTTGTTGTGGACGACGAGGTTGTAGGCGATCTCGGTCCCCACCTGGACCGTGGACGGGCCGAGCTTCTGGATGAAGAGGTCGGCGCTGGGCGGCGGTGGCGGGTCCACGCGGGTCGTGAAGGAGGCGTTGTTGTTGCTCAGGTCGCCGTCCGAGCCGGGTTCGCCCACGACGCTGGCGGTGCTGTACACGTGCCCCGTCTGCGCCGGCGCCGTGAGGACGACGCTCACCTGCCGCGACTGGCCCGCGCCCAGGCCGGGAACCGGGCAGTTCACGATGCTCGACACGCGGCTGCAGCCGGTCGTGGCCGACACGAACGCGGCGTTCGCCGGCAGGGCGTACGAGACGCGCGCCGTGGCGTCGGCGGCCTGGGGACCGGCGTTGTGCGCCGTCAGCACGTACTCGATGCTCCCGCCCGTCTCGACCCCGGTGGGGCCCGTCATCGTCAGCGACAGGTCGGCGGTGTGCGCGCCGACCACGAGCGTGGTCGCCTGGGCCGTGTCGTCGCTCGGCTCGGGGTCCTCCGAGTCGCCGGTCACCGCGACCTCGGCGATGACCACGCCCAGCGTCGACGGGGCGGTGGCCGTGACCAGGCGGCTCACCTCGTCGCCGGGGTCGAGGTCACCCACGCCGCAGGTCGCCGTGCCGCTGCTGGCGCCGCAGCCGCCCGGCATGCTGAGGACGGGCCCGGAGCCGGCAGGGAGTGCGAGGGTGAACTCGACGCCGTCGGCCGGTCCGGGGCCGTTGTTGCGCACCGTGACCTCGAGCTCGAGCGTGCCGCCCGCCGGGACCGGGTTCGGCCCCAGCGCCAGCGACACCTCCAGGTTCGCGTCGGCGTTCGTCCCTGCGGGCCCCTCGTAGGCGCCGACGTCGCACTCCACGAGGCCGTTGCCGTCCCCGTCCAGGCCCCGTGGGAAGCCGCGCTGGTCGGTGTCGGGGCAGTCGCCGGTCGCCGGGAGCGGGCCGGCGTCGACGGCCGGGCTGCCGGGCAGCAGGGCGTGCGTCTTCGTCTGGCCGCCGTAGTTCGCCAGCGGGGCCAGCAGCGGGTCGATGGGTTCGTCGGCGTTCCCCCTCAGGTCGTCCGCGGAGAAGCCCGTGCAGTCGCCTGCGTCGCCTATCAGGTTGTGGCCCCGCGAGTCGAAGGCGCCGTAGCAGTCCGGGTCGCCCGGCGCCTCGTTGCCCGCGACGATGCTGTTCTGGATCCTCACCGTGGAGGCCGGCGCCAGGTTGGCTATCCCTCCCGTCGGCAAGTAGGTGAAGCCGGACGAGCCGATCGCTACGTTCCCCGTGACGGTCACGCTGTCGAGGAGCGTCGGGCCGGCCCCCTGTTGCACCGACACCCCGCCCCCGGCTATCGTCCGGTTCCCGCTGATCGTGACGTTGAGGGCGTCGAGGCTGCCCGACGTGAAGATGCCGCCGCCGACACGTGCTGGCGGGACGTCCACCAGGTCGCTCTCGTTGTCGCTCACGGTCACGCGCCTCAGGGTCAGTGAGCCCTCGTTGTAGATGCCGGCACCCGGCCCCTCGGTCCTGTTCCCCTCGACGGCCGCGTCGACGAGGGTGAGCGAGCCGGCCACGTACAGGCCGCCGCCCGACATGGCTTCGCCGCCGCGCAGCGTCACGCGCTCGATCCGCGCCGTGACGCCTGCGGCCACGCGGACGACGCCCCCTTCGAAGAGCGGCCACTCCACGCCGTAGGCCGGGTAGTAGAGCTCGCCCCCGTCGATCACCGTGCTGCCTGCTCCGGCGCCCTGGATCGTGACGTCCTCCAGGACGTCGATGTTGTCGGCGTCCTGGTCGACGAGGGTCAGCGGCAACGCGGTGATGCGGGTGAGCCGGTACGTGCCCGCCGGCAGGACGATCGTGTCGTTCGAGCCGAGCGTCCCGCTCACGGTGCAGCCGCCTACGCCGAGCGCGCGCTGCTCGTTCACCGTGACGACGGCCTCGCGCAGGGAGCACTCGCCGTTGGGGACGAAGTCGAGCTCGTCGGCCGTGGTCGTGACCGCGATCGTCGCGGCCCGGGCCGTCGTCGCCAGGCCGGCCAGCGCGGCGCACAGGGTCGCCAGTAGCGCCAGGGACGCTGCCCGCCGGGTGTGCGCGGGACGGCCGCCGGGTCCGTGCGCGACCGCCGGCTCGTGGCGTGCGGGACGGTGGGAGCATGCCCTCATGCGGTCCTCCTGGTCGGAGCTTCGCGAGGGGGCCGTTACGCGGGCGTCACGCGGTCCTGCTACGCCTCCAGGAACTCGACCAGCACGCGCTCGAGGAGCGGCGACGCCAGCAGGTCGTAGTGCGTGGTGCGCGGCAGCACGGCGAGGCGCGAGCGCGAGAGGCACTCGCCCCCCAAGCCGCCGTCGCGCAGACCGCCGCCCAGCAGGGCGAACATCTCGGCGGCGTGGGCCGGGGAGAGGCTGTCGCCGTCGCCCAGAGCGATCAGCACGGGCACCTTCAGCGCCCGCACCTCGTCGGTCCAGTCGTACTCGTGGCCGCCGAGCAGCCAGCCGAGCTTGTCGAGCAGCACGGGGAACTCCTCGGGGCGCGGCGCGACCTCGGCGTGGTCGCGGTAGAGGGAGCTGTCCCTCACGGACGGCCACTGGTGGGAGCCGGTGGCGCGGAAGCTGGCCATGACGTCCTGGTGCCAGCCCGCGCTGCGGAACGGCGCGCTCAGGACGGCCAGCCTCGCCACGAGGCGAGGGTGGCGGAAGGCGAGCTGCAGCGCGGTGCCGCCGCCCATCGAGTAGCCGACGACCGCTGCGGGTCCCACGTCCAGGTGGTCGAGCACGGCGGCGCAGTCGTCGGCGAAGCGCTCGTAGCTGAACGGCTCTTCCCTGTCGGCGGTGCGCCCGTGGCCCTGGAGGTCGACGAGGACCGCCCGGTGACGCCTCGTGACCGCGGGGAGCAGGCCGGAGAACTGCCGCGTGGAGCCGAAGGCGCCGTGCACCAGCAGCACCGGCGGACCGTCGCCGCGGACCTCGTAGTGGATCTCCGTGCCGGCGACGGGCAGGTGGCCGGAGAGCGCGGGCGCGGTCATGTGCGGGCCGACCCCGCTCGTGCGCCCGCGTCCGCGAGCGCGTGGATCGGGAGGGCGGGCGCGGCCATCAGCGGGCCGCCTCCGCGGCCCCGCCCGCGGCACCACCGGCGACCGGCTTGAGGAACGCCTTGACGACCTTCGACTCGACGGGCCCCTCGTTCACCAGCTCGTAGCGGCCGGCGGCGGCGGGGACCACGAAGGTCTCCGCGAAGGCGAAGACCGCCTCGCCGCCCGCCGTGCGCAGCCGCACCGGTCCGCCCTCGACGACGTTCAGCACGTGCGGGGAGCCCTCGGTGGCGACCTCGACCCGGCCCGAGAGCTCCACGCGGTGCACGTCGTAGAAGTGGTCGCGGTGGGTGGGCAGGTGCACGAGCCGCCAGCCCTCGCCCTCGCCCAGCACGCGCGGGCGCGATACGAGCTGGTCGTCCACCACGGCGCCCTGCCGGGAGAAGTCGAGGTTGTCGAAGGCGCGCTCGACGTTCAGGGGCCGCGGACGGCCGTCGAGGTCGAGGCGCAGCCAGTCGTACATCTTGAACGTGAAGATGTACGGCGTGGCGCTGATCTCCAGCACCATGTTGCCGGCGCCGGAGCAGTGGACGGTGCCGTGCGGGATCAGGTAGAGGCCGTGGCGCTCGGACGCGACGGCGCGCACGAACCTCTCGACGTCCACGGGCGTCCCCGAGCGCGCGCTCTCCTCCAGCTCCGCCCTGAACGCTGCCGGGTCTACGCCCTCCCGGAAGCCGAGGTAGACCTTCGCGCCCGGGACGCGGTCGACGATGTAGTAGGTCTCGTCCTGGGTGAACGGCTCGCCGAACCTCTCCCGGATGTACCGCGGCGACGGGTGCACCTGCACCGAGAGGTTCCCCCCGCCCATCGTGTCCAGGTAGTCGAAGCGTATGGGGAAGTCGGTGCCGAAGCGCGCGGCGTGCTCGCCCAGGACGGCCTCGGCGGCGAGGAACATCAGCGCGTCGAACGACACCTCGAGGCGCTCTTCGCCGCTCGCCAGCGTCAGTCCGGCCTCCGGCGCGATCAGCTCGAACGACCACGCGTAGTTCGGCGCCTCCGGCAGGCCCGGCACGATCTCCTTCAGCCACTGGCCGCCCCACGGGCCGGGCGTGAACCAGGGGCGGGTCCTGAGGTAGCTGCGGCTCATCCGCGTCAGGGCGGCCCTCAGGTCGTCCCCGGCGATGTAGCTGGGTTCGCGCGGTTCCTGGCCGTCGAGGAAGAGGTCGACGCGCGGGAGGAGCTCCCGCTTGTGGCGGTTCAGCAGCGGCCAGTCGACGAAGTAGAAGCGCTTGTACATCGCCTTGGCGTCCTCGGGCGCCGCGCGGCCGAGGTTCGCGACCCGGCCGGCCCGCGCCCGCTGCTGGACCGCGTCCTTGGGCAGGTCCACGTAGGCGAGGTAGGCGTCCCAGCCGGCGAGGGCCGCGCCGCAGCCGTAGAGGACCGACACGCCCTCCTCCGCCGGACGCAGCGCCGCCAGCCTCTCCGCGTCGAAGAGGTCCTCGAGGCGCCCGTCGCAACGCGTGCCGAACACCGGGTCGTCGCCGCCCAGGTAGGGGGCGACGTACGCCTCCACCTCCGCCGCCGGGCGCAGGGCGTCGCGTACGTCGAGCCAGGTCACCTCCACGCCGTCCGCGGCGAACCGCTCGCTCAGCGCCGCGCGCAGCTCGTCCCACAGCACGCCCACGTAGCCGTCGACGACGACCACCCGCCGCTCGGCGAGCAGGCGCGCGAGCGCGGCGAGGTCGCGGGAGACCTGGCCGGGCTCGAGCGGGTAGGCGGGCGCGGGGTCGAAGACGCCGGCGGGCCGGTAGGGCGGGTCGGCGTAACGCTTCATCCGCCGCCCGGGGCGTCGCCGAACGGCACCCGCACGAAGCGGGGCCGGTAGATCGTGGCGTCGAGGAACAGGTCCGCGAACGTGCGGCTGTTGACGTTGTAGCTCACGACCCAGCCGCGCTCGTCGGCGAGCTGCGGGTGGGCGTGGGCGTTGTAGGTGATGAGGTCGCCCTGTCCGCTCTCGGGCGTGCGGTAGAGGAGCGCGCGGTGCTCCCAGGGCCCCTCGGGGGCGCAGGAGGTGTAGGCGACGAGGTCGGGGCTGAACGAGGTGCGGGTGTCCATGGTCACGAGCACGAACCCGCCGGCGTGGGGCGTGACGCTGTACTCGTTGGCCACGCCGTGGAGCAGGCGGACGCTGGCGGCGGGGTCCGGGTTCCAGCCGACGCCGTCCCAGAACTCCCAGGGTCCCGTCAGCCCGCCGCGCGGGGCGCGGGCCAGGTGCATGTACTTGTCGTCGCCCAGGTCCTCGGTCCCGTAGACGTAGGTGTGGTCGGGCGTCTCGAGGACCGCCGCGCCCCAGCTCACGCCGCCGGCGTCGGTCACAGAGGCGATCGACTCCAGCCGCAGGTCGGGCAGCGACAGCGTGGCCAGCGCGTTGCCCCGCCACTCGAACCCGAACTGGCCGGCGCCGGAGCGGCGGAAGTGGAGGAGGAAGACCCTGAGCTTGTCGCCCTCGGGCGTGGGCTCGACGGTGCCGTCGTAGACCCAGTACCAGTCGTCCTTGGAGCCCGTGGGCGAGGGGAAGAACGACCGGGGCAGCGTCGGGTCGCCGCCGTGGAGGGTCGTGAGGCTAGCGCCGTCCTGCACGACGATCGTGTTGTTCACCAGCGGGGAGAAGCGGTCGCGTCCGCCGCGCTCGTCGACGACGCCGAGGAAGGTGTCGGAGAACAGCCAGGCCGTGCGTCCGTCGGGCAGCGGCACCGAGTAGGTGCTGTCGCCGCCGGTCCAGCCGGGTCCGCGCACGTCGAAGAGCGCGTTCAGTTCCGGCGCCGGGACGGCGCTGCCCGGCGGGGGCAGGGTCTCGGCCACGCGGCAGTCCCCCTCCTGCGCCGCGGCCGCGGCGGACAACGAGAGCAGCAAGAGCGACGTCAACCTCGACCTCATCTCGTCTCCCGGAGCGACCGCGCCCGGACGCGAGCGCCGGCGCCCCCGGGCGACCGCGCCCGGACGCGAGCGGCGGCGCCCCCGGTACCAAGTCGGCGCGGCCGAACGCCCACCCTAACCCGTCCTCTCGAGCAGGTGCACCGCCGCCCCCCGCAGCGCGGCCGCGTCCGGCGCCGCGGCCGGCACTAGCGGCGGCGCCCCGGCCTCCCGGGCGGCCGCCGCGAAGAACCGCAGGCTCTCGCTCACCTTGCCGCCGAGCACGACGACCTCGGGTCTGAAGGCTGCGAACACGGGCTCGAGCGCGTCGGCCAGCAGCGCACCGAACCGCGCGAACGCCTCGAGGGCCGCCGGATCGCCCGCCGCGGCGCGGAGCCCGACGTCGCGGGCGCTCTCGACCTCGGGCGCGGCCCCGACGTCGCCTGGCGGGACGTCCGCCGGGCCCCCGACGTCGCCGGGCGGGACGACCGTGAGGCCTCCGAGCTCGCCGGACCGGAAGCCCGCCGGGTCCTCGACCCGGCCACGCGCTCCCTGGCCGCGCTCCGCCGCCACCTCCCGCCACAGGCGCAGCACGCCGCGGGCCGAGAGCAGCTCGTCGAGGGTGCTCTCCCCGTGACGCATGACGTAGACGAAGCCGCCCTCAGGGACGCCGGGCCCGCTGGTGACGAGCCTCCCGTCGACGGCGAAGGCGGAGCCGCAGCCCGTACCGAGGGTGAGGAACATGGCCTTGGGCGCTCCCCGCGCCGCCCCGAAGCGCAGCTCGCCGAGCGCGAACGCCCGCGCGTCGTTCAGCCAGCGCCACGGCAGGCCGGCGAGGGACGGGGCGCGCCTCACGACCTCGGCGGCGAGGTCGAGCCCGTAGACGGACTCGAACTTGCCCAGGCCGCGCATCAGGGGCACGCCCCGCGCGTAGTCGGTGGGGCCCGGCATCGACACGCCCACGCCGCGCACGTCGTGTCCGGCGGCCGCGGGCAGGAGCCCCTCCAGGGACGACGCCAGGGACGCGACGATCCGTCCCGCCGGACCGGCGCTGTCGAGCTCTTTCCGGAAGGGCCCCGCGATCAGCTCGCCACCGGAGAGCACGACGCCGCTCTTCACGCTGCTGCCCCCCACGTCGAGGCACAGCACGGCGGGCTCTCCCCCGCCGGTCGCTCCGCCGGACGGCCCACCGCCGCCCCGAGCCGCGAGCGCGCGCGCCGCGTCCGCCATGGTCAGGCCGCGCCGCTCTCCAGGGCGTGGTCCTCGCCCCTCAGCAGCAGGTTCTTGAGGCCCAGGCGCAGGGGCAGGTCGCGTCCGGCGACCTCGACCTCGCCCCCGAGGGCGGGTCGCACGCCGGCGAGCGACTCGACGACCAGCTGGGCGTACCTCCCGCCCGGCAGCAGGACGGGCTTCTCGATGTGCGGGAACTCCATCGGCGCCTTCGCCGCCACGCCGCCCACGGTGGGGCTGCCCGCGTCCCCGTGCGTGTACGCCTGGCCGAACGGACCCTGGCGGGTGACGTCGGCGAGGCCCGGGGCGCCGTCGGTTCCGACCCACTCGAGCGCCTCGCGCACGTGACCGGTCTGCAGCAGCGCCTCGAGGGAGTACGCCGGCCAGGTCGTGTAGGCGCCCTCGTCCTGGTGGTCGGTGCGGGAGCTGGAGGCGGCGTCCGGGTCCAGCGGCGAGAGGGCGTGCATCCACGTCCGCGTCTTGAGCTCGCGCAGGAAGAACGCCACCATCTCCTCGACCTGCTCAGGGGAGAGCGCGTCGGGCATGCACTGCAGCACCGTGAAGAAGTCTAAGCAGTGCCGCACAGGCACGAGCTCGCCATCGGGCTGCCGGCACCCGAAGTACCCCTCGCCCGGCAGGTAGAGCTCGAGGACGGCCGAGGCCAGCGCGCCCGCCGTGCCCTCGAGCTCCCCCGCCTCCTCGTCGCGCCCGGCGAGCCGCAGCATCGCGGCCACGGTGCGCCCGTTCCAGACGTTCGCGGCGTTGAACGAGGCGACCTTGTGCGTGTAGCTGCTGACGCACTCGAGGAGGTTCGCCGCGGTGCCGTAGTCGGCGAGGCCGTCGTCGCCGGCCAGGCGGCGGTAGTAGCGCGCGTGCTCCACGAGCACGTCGAGGACGCTCCTGCCCCTCACGGCCTCGTGGAGGAACGCGAGGTCGCCGGTGTAGCGCACGTACTGCCAGGCCATGTGCACGGCCGCGTGGTCGTTGACGGCGTACCAGGTGCCCACGGGACCGCCGCTCCTGAGGTCGATCGCGCAGCCCCGGTGCAGGTCGGCTTCGAGGAAGGCCAGCAGCATGCGCCTCATCACGGCGGGGTCGAGCAGGCTCAGGACCCCGGCGACCATCATCGTGTCCCACGGGAAGACCCAGGTGTGGGGGAACGTGCCCAGCGACGACGGGAAGCCGGTGACGTAGGTCTCGGCGGGACCGCCCCACGCGGGCGTGCGCTTGCAGTAGAGGAGGTTCAGCGCGCCCACGTGGTAGAGGCGCCGCACCGGCTCCTCGTCGCACTCCAGCACCGGCAGGTGCCCGGAGAAGCGACCCGGGCTGGCGCCGAAGGCGGCGCGCCACTCCTCCTCCCACGCGTCCCTCGTCCTCTCGACCAGCACCGGGGCCTCGCGCAGGCAGCGCCGGGCCAGAGCGGTCGCCTCCGCGGCGTCCGCGCCCAGGGCGTGGGCCCACGCCAGGTCGGCGGAGCCGCCCGGCTCGAGCTCGAGCCGCAAGTGCAGCGCGACCCAGCGGGAGCCGGGGTCCAGGCGCCCGTCCAAGCGCGCGGCGGCGAGCGCCTCCCGCCACCTGGGGTCGTCGGGAGCGGGGTCGGTCAGGACGTGCTCCTGGGGCGCGAACGGGTCGCCCACCGCCTCGAAGGCGCTGACCCAGCCGCTCGCCTGCCTGTCGAAGCCGGCGACGCCGGCGAGCGGGACGCTGAGCGCCACCGCCGACGCGGCCGCCGACTCGCGGTCCTCGAGCAGGAGCGTCTCCCCCTCCAGCCGTACCCGCGCCCTCACGGGGTCGCGCGGGGGCCACGAGGTGTCCCAGCTCGCCGCGGTGTCCGCCGCCACCAGCGCGAAGAGGTCGAGCGACGCCCGCTCGCCGCCCGGGTTGCTCACGTTCAAGAGGTTCACCGCCGCCGCGCCGAACGTGGGGATCACGGTCGTGACGTGCAGGCGCAGACCCCGCCACTCCTGGCCGCGCTCGACGCGGCTCGGGTACCAGCGGTAGGTGACCTCGCCGGCGGACGAGAGGTCCTCGAGGGGCCCGCCGCCCAGGCCGGCGAAGAGACGCCCGTGCTCGCTCGCGGCGTAGAGGTCCGGCGTGCTGAGGCCTGCGTACGAGAACACGCCGCGCCCGGCGACGAGGCCGGCCCACTGGTTCGTGAGCGCGGGCGGCGCCCAGTCGGGGTCGCGCGGGTCGGTCGTGATGGGGTCGCCGGCCAGGGACTCGGCCGAGGGCAGGAGGTCGAGGGCGCCGGGGTCGAAGGCGGCGCGTCGCAGGCGCCGTGTCGTGGTGCTACGCGGCAAGGCTCCTCCAGTCGTTCAGCGGTTGAGCCCGGACAGCGCCATGCCCTGCACGAAGTAGCGCTGCAGCAGGAAGAACAGGGCGATCACGGGGACCATCACGATGAGCGACGCCGCCATCAGGAGGTCCCACTCGGTGCCCGTCTGCTGCTGGAAGGCGCGCAGTCCGATGGGCAGCGTGAAGTTCTCGGGGCTGTGCAGGTAGATCACGGGGCCCATGAAGTCGTTCCACGTCCACAGGAACGCGAAGATCGCCGCCGTGGCGATCACCGGCTTCGACTGCGGCAGGATGATCTGCCAGAAGATCCGCCACTCCGAGGCGCCGTCGATGCGCGCGGCGTCGTTGTACTCCCGCGGGATCGTGCGGTAGTACTGCCTGAACAGGAAGACGTTGAAGGCGCCGCCGCCGAAGAAGCTCGGCACGATCAGCGGCAGCAGCGTGTCCACCCAGCCCAGCCAGGTGAAGATCACGAACTGCGGGATCATCGTCACCTGGGCGGGGATCATCAGCGTGGCGAGGACGAGGAAGAAGACGACCTCGCGCCCCGGCCAGCGCAGCCTGGCGAACCCGTACGCCACGATCGAGGCCGAGAACACCTGCCCGAAGACGGCCAGGATCGTCACGATCGTCGAGTTCAGGAAGTAGCGCCAGAACGGGAAGTACTGGATGGCCTCGACGAAGTTGCGCCACTGCGGCGGCTTCGGGATCCACTGGGGCGGGTAGGCGAAGAGCTGCGTGTCCGGCTTGAGCGCCGTCGTCAGCATCCAGACCAGCGGGAGCAGGAACGCCAGCGAGCCGAGCCCGAGCAGGACGTAGACGGTGACGGCGTAGGCGGTCTTGGCGGCCTTGAGCGAACGCACGGGCTAGCTCTCCTCGTAGTAGACGAGCCGCCGCGAGACGGCGATCTGGAACAGGCTGACACCGACGATGATGACGAACAGGACCCAGGCCATCGCCGACGCGTAGCCCATGCGCAGGCCCTCGAACGCCGTCTGGAACAGGTAGAAGACGTAGAACAGCGTCGAGTGCACGGGCCCGCCGTCGGTCATGACGTAGGCCTGGGTGAACACCTGGAACGAGCCGATCGTGAGCGTGACGAAGTTGAAGAACAGGGTCGGCGAGAGCATCGGCAGGGTCACGTAGCGGAACTGCGCCAGGGCCGTGGCGCCGTCGACGCGCGCGGCCTCGTAGAGCTGCGGCGGGATGTTCTGGAGGCCGGCGAGGTTGATGACCATCACGCCGCCCATGCCCCACAGGCTCATGATCACCATCGCGGGCTTCGACCACGCCGGCGAGAACAGCCACAGCGGCCCCTCGATGCCCAGGTAACCGAGGGCCAGGTTGATGAGCCCGTAGTCGGGATTGAAGATCCACAGCCACAGCAGGGCCACGCCCACACCCGAGAGCACTGAGGGCAGGAAGAAGATCGTGCGGAAGACCCGCATGCCCCTGAGCTTGGAGTTGAGCAGCATGGCGACCGCGAGGCTGATCGCCATCATCAGGGGGACCGAGAGGAACGTGTAGTAGGCGGTGTTGTAGAGCGCCTTCCAGAACAGCGGGTCGGTCGTCAGCGCGCGGTAGTTGGCGAGGCCGATCCACCTGGGGGGCTGGAAGACGTTGTAGCTGGAGAAGCTGTAGTAGATCGACAGCCCGATGGGCAGGGCCGAGAAGATCACGAAGCCCAGCACCCACGGCGAGATGAAGAGCCACGCCGTGAACATCTCGCGGCGGGCGAGGGGGCTCAGGCGGGGTCGGCGCGAAGTGCGGGCGGGCCCGCCGCTCGCTCGGCGGGCCCCGATGGCTTCAGTGGGTCTCGCGATACCGCCTGACCTCGTTCTCGTACGACCGCTGCGCGTCGTCGAGCGCCTGCTGCGGCGTCTTGGTGCCGAGCAGCGCGGCGTCGACCTCGGGCTGCAGGGCGGTGTCGTACCAGGTGGGGGCCTCGAGCGAGAAGGCGCGGAACTGCGAGGTCGCCATCTGCTCTACGAACACCTGCCAGTTCGGGTCGGCCATCAGCTCGTCCGCTTGGGCGGCGGCCATGTTCCCCACCATCGAGAAGTTCAGCTGCGCGTACGCCGCCTGCACCTCGTCGGACATCAGGTACTCGACGAGCCGGTAGGCCGCCTCGGGGGCCTCGGTCGAGGAGCTGATCTCCAGGGAGAAGCCGTTGCTCCAGCTCGCCGGCGTGCCGTTGTGCGGCAGGGGCGCCACCCCGTAGTCGAGGTCCGGCGCGTACTGCGCGATCTGGCCGGGGAACGTGTTGTTCTGGATGATCATCGCGACCTTGCCGGAGATGAACGGGTCGCTGGCGCCCGAACCGAAGGTGGCCGCGAACGAGGTCATCTCCCTGCTGCCGTAGGCGTTCTGCCTGTCGACCATCCACTGCAGCGCCTCGACGGCGGCGGGCGTGTTCAGCTCGAGCGTGCCGTCCTCGGCCAGGAAGTCCTCGCCGTTGAGCATGGCGTAGAGCGGGAAGTAGGTGTTGCCGAGCGTGGGGCCGAAGCCGAGCTGCTGGATGCGGCCGTTCTCGACGACGGTGAGCGCGTCGGCGTACTCGACGAGCTCGTCCCACGTCTGAGGCGGGTCCTCCGGGTCGAGGCCCGCGGCGCGGAACAGGTCCTTGTTGTAGTAGAGGACGCGCACGTCGGTCTCCATGGGCAGCGCCCAGACGTGGCCGTCCCAGGTGACGGCGGCGCGCGTCGCCGGCCAGTAGGCGTCGAGGCCCGACTCGCCCAGCAGGTCGTCCAGCGGCAGGATCACGCCCGACTCGGCGCGGCTGGGCACGTTGCCCAGGTCGTTCATCGCGACGTCTGGCCCGATGCCGCCCGCCGTGGCGGTGGTGAGGCGCGTCCAGTAGTCGAAGAAGTTCGTCCCCAGGTGGGTGACGTGGACGTCGGGGTTGGCGTCGTTGAAGTCCTGGATCACCTGGTCGATGAACTCGGCGGCGGGGCCGGCGTCGAAGATGTGCCAGAACGTGATCTCGGTCTGGGCGGCGGCGCTCGCCGCGCACGTGGTGACGAGGAGCGCGACCAGCAGGGCTCGCGCCTTACGGATGGCGATTCGCATGCGTCTCTCCTACTCCGTGCCGGGGCTTGCGGACTCGCGAATCTTATCAGAGGCCGTTCCCTCCGCGTCCGCCCGCGAGGCTGGCGGGGTGGCGCTCCAGGACGGCAGGCCGCGCCGCCTCAGCCAGTGGCGGCCGGCCTCGCGCAGCTGCAACCGCACCTGGAACCCGTCGAGGCCGTGCACGTGCAGCGCGACCGCGTCCGGCTCCAGCCTGAGCCGCGCCCAGGCGCCGGCGGGGCGCGGTGCGGTGGTGGCGAGCTCGCTCACCGACTGCACGGTGAGGAACGGGACGCCGTCGACGACGTTGACGCTGTTCCAGTGCACGTGGCCGGCCACCGCCACCTTGACGTGGTCGTTGGCCAGCAGCAGCGGGAGCAGCCGCTCGGCGTCGCGGTAGACGGCACCGCCGGCGTGGTCGCCCTCGAAGTAGTAGTTGCCGAGCATGCTTCCGGCGTGGAAGGGGACGTGCGTGAAGAGGGCGGCGGGACCGTCGAGCTCGTCGAGGGCGCGGACGAGCCACGCCACGTCGTCCTCCGGCACCAGGCAGCCGTCGCGCCGGTACAGCGGCGGCGGGCTCCACAGCAGCAGGGTCCAGCCGGCCCGCCGCAGGACCGTGTGGCCCACGGGGCCGCCCAGCACCCGGGCGTTCTCCTCCTGGCTCAGCAGCTTCACGTCGTGGTTGCCCAGCAGGTGGTGGCGCTCCTTGGTCGAGAGCGCGAACGCGGACGCGACCTCCTCCAGGTGGCGGAGGTCCTGCTCTGGGCCGACGTCGTTGATCCGGTCGCCGAGGTCGAGGAGCAGCGTCGCCGGCTCGCGCTCGAGCCGCCGGAGCACCGACGTCAGCCCGTCGAGCGCCGGCGGAGCGTCCCTCGCCACCCGGGAAGGTCCGTGGTGCACGTCGGTGAGGAGGAGCAGCTCGAGGGCTTCGGCCATGTCCTGCGCGGCGGGACCAGCGGTCCCGCCAGGTGCCGGGACCGCGGGCCGCACGGCGCCGCGGTCCCGGCACGATAACCGCTCCCGCCGGCTAGGTAGCGGAAGCGGGGCCGGCGCCCTCCTCCGGCAGCGCGGGGAGGTCGAGCTGCCGCTTGAGGTAGACCCAGGGGAACCAGCTCCTGCCCACGCGCTGCCAGCCCGCTTCGAGCAGAGGTTCCACGGCGTCTGAGCCTGCCATCAGCCTGACGTGCTCCCACTGCCTGTCGGACCTGCGCACCACGTGGTGCAGCATCCCGTAGCCGATCGAGTGCCAGCCGTGCCGGCCGAGACGCTCGAGGACCCTCATCTCGTTGAAGGCCGTGAGGCCCGAGACCACGCGCACCTCGCCGGCCCCCGCGGGCGCTCCGACGCCCCCCTCGGGGGCCTCGTCCTCGTCCGCGCGCCCGAAGCGCTTCTGCGCCGCCTGGCGCGAGATGCCCAGGCGCGCGCCGATGGCCTCCCAGCTCTGCCCCGCCGACCGCGCCGCGGCGACGGCCGACCTCAGCAGCTCCTCGGTCTGGCGTTCGGCCTTGGCCGCGATCGTCACCAGGTCGAGGTACGCCTCGGGGTCGGTGGCCATGCGCGCCTCGAGGTCGGGGCCCGCCTCGGCCAAGGCCGCGGCGAGGCTGCCGGCCAGGCGCGCGTCGTCGATCTTCGTGCCTTCCGTCATGCTCACCTCCGTGCCGCCCGCCGGCACGTGGCCGGGCGAGGCGTGCGGCGCCGCTCTGTCAACCATAGGTTGACGGCCGCGCGGTTGTCAACCGCGGGTTGACAGGGCTGCCCTGAGGTGGCATGGAAGAGCTGGGCCGCGGACCGGCGACCCCGGCAGGGGCCGGTCGGGCCCGGCCGAGACCCGGGCGCGCTCCCGCTAGATCACGCTGAAGGTGACCCTCAGCCGCAGGCGCTCGATCGCGTAGCCGATCGTCGCCGTGCCGTCCTCCTGGGCGGTCACGTCCTGGCCCGTGAGGTGGGCGCCCCAGCAGATCACGCGGTCGTTGATGGCGGCGAGCTGGTCGGGGTTGAGGTTCGCCGCGCCCGCCAGCCGCTGCGACGTGCGGGAGAGGTCCACCGTGATCACGGGCCCGAGCGTGTTCGACGCCTGGAAGACGTCCTCGCCCTCGCCGGCGACGTACGCCCGGCCCTGGACCTTGCCGGAGAGCTCTGGGCCCTCGTAGTGGACGTCGACGATCCACTGGAGCTGGGCGGAGTGGACCGTGGCGCCGGGGGCGACGTCCTCGAAGACGAAGCACTCGCCCTCGTCGGTGGGCACGCGGAGGTCCAGCTCCTCGACCTCTCCGGCCCCCACCTCCGTCGTGATCTCCCCCTTGGGGTCGGAGATCTGGGCCTTCAGGTCCACCTCGTGCGGGAGCGGTAGGGCCGAGCAGGCGGCGAGGCCGAGCACCGCCAGGCTGGCGACGAGGACGCTTGGGACACCGGTCAGGCGCATGGGCTCCTCCTCGTGACGTCGTCCCGCGCGGCCGGGCCGCCGACCCTCGACGACCGGCGCGGGGCGCGCCCGTACGGCACCTTTGCCCCTGCCCATGAACGCCCGCCGAGGGGTTCATGAGCGACCGGGCCCAGCTCGCGGTGGCCCTCAGGCGGCCGCGCCCGTGCTACGATGCCGGAAACGTTACCGGAAGGGACCACCGGAGGCAGGTACGCGGCCGGCGCCCAGGCCCGGAATCGATTCCGGCAGAGGGGCGCGGCCACAGGGAGGCGGGGGATGGGCAGCAGGTCGCGGGAGGCCAAGGTCACGATCCGCGAGGTCGCCGCCGAGGCGGGCGTCGGCATCGCGACCGCGTCCCGCGCCCTCAACGACGAGCCCGAGGTCTCCGAGGCCACGCGTCGGCGCGTGCTCGAGGCCGCGAGCGCCCTCGGCTACCGGCGCTCCTCCGTCGCCCTCGGGCTCAAGCGCGGCACCACCGACAACATCGGCGTGGCCGTGATGTCGCGCCATGCGCCCGTGGTCCTCAACCCCTTCTACATGGAGGTCATCGGCGGCATCGAGGAGGTGCTGGAGGAGGCCGACAAGCACCTCGTCCTCAGCAGCCTCAAGCGGCGCGAGGACCTCCTCGACCTGGCCCGCGAGGGGCGCGTCGACGGCCTTCTCGTCGTGGGCTGCGACGTCAGCGACGAGATCCTCGGCGCCCTGCGCGAGCGCCGCGTGCCCGTGGTGCTCATCGACCACGAGTTCCCCGGCCTGCCTTCCGTCGTCACCGACCACGACCAGGCCGGCAGGCTCGCCGCCCGCCACCTGCTCGAGGGCGGCGGCACGCGCTACGCCTTCGTGAGCGAGAACCTCGACAACCCGAACTTCGGGGCGCGCCTCGCCGGCTTCAGGGACGAGCTGGCCGCCGCCGGGGTCGAGCTCGACGAGCGCGCCGTGGCCGCGGGCGGCGACGCCTGGGACGGCGGCTTCTACGCCATGGAGGAGGTGCTCAGGCGGCTGCCTGAGCCTCCCGACGCGGTCTGCGCCGCCAACGACCCCGCCGCGATGAGCGCGGTCAAGGCGCTGGCCGCGCGCGGCCTCGGCACGCCGGGCGACGTCGCGGTCGTCGGCGTCGACGACATCCACCTCGCCGCCTACCACGACCCGCCTCTCACCACCGTGAGGGTCGACAAGCTGGGACTGGGCCGGACGGGCGCGCGGCTGCTGCTCGCACGCCTGGAGGGCCGCGAGGTGCCCGAGAGGACCACGCTCCCCACCGAGCTCGTAGTCAGGGGCACGACGCGCGCGGCTTCCCCTGGCGGCGTCGCGCGGACCGGGGGCGCAGGGGGCGGTCGGTGACGGCCGCGGTGGAACCGGTGACCCCGCCCCCGCGTGCGGGAGGTCGCCGGTGAGCGCGTCGCTCGGCAGGGCGGAGCCCGCGGTCGGCTGGCTGGGCCGCCTCGCCTCCACGCTGAGCCCGCGCCGCGTGTGGCGCGAGATCAGGCGGTCGAACCCCGTCGGCTACCTCTTCGTGCTGCCGTACGTGCTCTTCTTCGCCGTCTTCGTCGCCTACCCGTTCGGCTTCGCGTTCTTCCTCACCGTTCACAACTGGAACATCGTCAGGCCGGAGAAGCCGTTCGTCGGCACCCGCAACTTCGAGATCCTCTTCAGCGACCCGCTGTTCTGGAAGGCCCTCGGCAACACGGCCGTGTTCCTGGCCGTGCACATACCCCTGCAGATCGCGATCGCCCTGCTGCTGGCCGTGGTCCTCAACCAGCCGCTGAGGGCCCGCGGCCTGTTCCGCACCGCCTACTTCCTGCCGTTCGTCACGTCCGGCGCCATCGTCAGCCTCGTCTGGCTGCGCCTCTACGCCGACGACGGCCTCCTCAACCAGGCGCTCGCGTCGCTCGGGCTGGGGCACGTGGGCTGGCTGTCAGACCCCAGGGTCGCGATGCCGAGCATCGCCGTGATGGCCACCTGGAAGAACGTCGGGTACTACCTGATGATCTTCCTGGCCTCGCTCCAGGCGATCCCCTCGCAGCTCTACGAGGAGTCGTACCTCAACGGCGCCAACGCCTGGCAGCGCTTCCGCTACATCACCTTCCCCATGCTGAACCCGGCGTTCATCCTCGTCGTGGTCCTCTCGACGATCGGCGGCTTCTCGCTGTTCGTAGAGCCTTTCGTGATGACGGGCGGCGGACCGCTCGACGCGACCCTCAGCCTCGTCCTCTACCTCTACCAGCAGGCCTTCCAGTTCCTGCGCATGGGCTACGCGGCGACGATCGGCGTCGTGCTGGCGCTGCTGATCTTCGTCGTCACGCTGATCCAGCGACGCTTCCTCGAGCGGGAGGTGGGGTACTGATGACCGGCTACGTCGGCAGCCGGCTCGAAGGCTTGGGCGGCGCCGCCAGGCGGCTGCTCTTCTACCTGCTCCTGACCCTCGGCGCGCTCGGCTTCCTGCTGCCCTTCCTCTACATGCTCTCGACGGCGTTCAAGGGGCCGCGCGAGCTCTTCGACCTGAACCTCGTCCCGCGCGAGCCGACGCTCGACCACTTCCGCGCGGTGTTCACGCAGATACCCATAGGCAGGGCCCTCTTCAACTCGGCGTTCGTCTACCTCCTGCAGACGGCGAGCGTGCTCGTGTTCTCCTCGATCGTCGGGTACGCGCTGTCGCGCCTGAGGTTCTTCGGACGCGAGTTCGTCTTCAACGTGATACTGCTCACGATGATGATCCCCGGCCAGCTCCTGCTCATCCCGCTCTACCTGCTCATCGTGAGGTTCGGCTGGACCGACTCGTACCAGGGGCTGATCGTGCCCGGGGCGGTGAGCGCCTTCGGCATCTTCATGTTCCGCCAGAACTTCAAGACGATCCCCCAGGAGCTCATCGACGCCGCGCGCGTCGACGGCGCCTCCGAGCTCACGATCCTGTTCCGCATCATCTGGCCGCTGTCCGCGCCGGTGCTCATCACGGTCGGGATCTTCACGTTCATGGGCGGCTGGAACGACTTCCTGTGGCCGTCGCTGGTCAACCGCGACATCCGCTTCCAGACGCTCACGCAGATGGTCACGCTCTACGGCATCGGCGGCCAGGCGGGCGGCCAGGTGGGGGCGGTGATGGCCTCGAGCCTCATCGCCGTCCTGCCCATGGTCGTCGTCTACCTGGTGTTCCAGCGCTACTACCTGCAGGGCATCGCGGGCACGGGGGTGAAGGGGTGAGGGCGCCGCTCGGGCCGAGGCGCGCGACCCGGCGCGCGCATGCGGCCGCGCGGACCGCGGGCCTGCCGCGCACGACCCCCGGGGGACCGAGGACGGAGGAGGACCTGGTGACACACGTGAGAGAGGGAGCAGGCACAGGGGCCCGGACCAGGCGCGGTCCGTGGCCGGCCCTGGCGGCCCTGGCGGCGACCGCCGCCCTGGCGCTGCCGGGCCTGGCCGCGGCGCAGAGGACGCTGACGTTCTGGCCGTCGTCCAACCCCGAGGAGATCGAGTTCGCGCGCCGGATCGTGGACGAGTGGAACGCCGCGAACCCCGACCTGCAGGTGCGCATGCAGCCGCTGCCGGCCAGCCGCTCCACCGAGGAGGTGCTGCTGGCGGCCATCGCGGCGAGGACCACGCCAGACGTGGCGGCGAACATCTACCCCGGCGCGATCAGCCAGTACGTCGAGGCCGGTGGCCTCTACGAGCACGAGACCCTGCCGGGGTTCGTCGACTTCATGGTCGCGCGCTCCGGCCAGGACGTCCTCGACCTCTACACGCACCCGAGCGGCCACGTCTACCAGGTGCCGTGGAAGTCGAACCCCGTGATGTTCGCCTACAACGTCGACCTGCTGGCCGAGGCCGGCATCGAGCCAGAGGACCTCGCCACCTACTCCGGGTTCCTCGAGGCCGCCCGCAAGGTCAAGGAGAAGTGGGGCGGCGAGAAGTACCTCTACTCGCCCACCGTCGACGTCACCTGGTGGCAGCGCTTCTTCGACTTCTACACGCTCTACATCGCCGCGTCCGAGGGGCAGACCCTGCTCGACGACGAGGGCAGGGTGATCTTCGACAACCAGGCCGGGCTCGAGGTGTTCGAGTTCCTCGCCACCCTGTTCCGCGAGGGCCTGGCGGCGAAGGGTCAGTCGGCGCAGAACCGCTTCTTCCAGGGCACGGTGCTCGTCGAGCAGGCCGGGCCGTTCACGATGCCCTTCTACGAGAACAACGCGCCGGAGGGCTTCAGGTTCGGGCTCATACCGCCGCCGGTGCCGGACCGCCTGGCCGGCAAGCCCGTCTACACCTACGGCGACCCGAAGAACATCGCGATCTTCACGAACAGCCAGGTCCCCGAGGACGCGTGGCGCTTCATCCAGTTCATCCTCTCGCCCGAGAACGACGCGCTGTTCCTCGAGATCACCGGCCAGATCCCCTACCGGCTGGGCATGGAGGAGGACCCGCTGTTCGCCGACATCATCGCGAGCCAGCCGCACCTCCCGCCGTTCCTGGAGCAGGCCCAGCGCACGCGGGGCGTCGACGACACCCCGTACCTGATCGAGATCTACAGCGCCATCAGCCGCGAGTACGAGGCGGCGGTGGTGCAGGGGGTGAGGTCACCCGAGGAGGGCCTGCGCCGCGCCGCGCAGCGGGCCCGCGACATCATCAGCGGCTTCTACTGAACGGCTTCGCATCGAGGACCCACCGCGCCGGGCGAGGACCGGCGCAGACGGACCAAGGAGGCAGTGGATGAGAAGGACCCTCGCAACGTTGGCAGCCCTCGCGCTCTGCGCGACGGCACTCGCCGAGACGCGCACGGTGACGGTGAACCTGGAGTCCCTCACCGGGCGCCCCGTGCCGGTTAGCATCGACCTGCTCACGCTGCGCGACGCCATCGGCGCCGAGTTCCCCATGGACTGGACCAGCCTGAAGGTCAGCGTGGACGGCGCCGAGGTGCCCTACCAGATCGACGACGTCGACCTCAACGGACGCCTCTCGGCCGGCGACCAGCTCGGCTTCCTCGCCACCGGACCGGCCACGATCGAGATCGCCGACGCCCCGGGCGAGGGCGCGAGCTACGAGCCGGCCCTCTCGGTCGCGGGCGATGACCCCGCCGTGATCACCTCCTCGCTCGCCGATGGCTTCGTCGTCGAGGTGCCGGCGCACGGCCTGGCGCGCATCGTCGGCTTCGGCGACACGCAGGCGCTGATGGCGAACGAGATCGGCATCCTGCGCTTCAGCGGCTACCCCGAGAGCACCTGGTGGGCGAACGAGCAGCTCGGCCCGCACGAGGAGTACACGAACCTCGAGGCGGGCGGCATGCGCCACGTCGGCACCACCGTCCTGCCGGCCGGGCCGGCCCGCGTGACGGTCGTCGCCGAGTACGCCAGCGACCGCTTCGTGGGCCTGAGGCAGCGCCTCGTCACGCACGTCTGGGCGACGGGCGACGTCGAGGTGCAGAACGACGTGAGCTTCGGCGGCTACAGCGACATGATGAAGCTGCAGAGCATGGCCACGGCCGTGATGACCCAGGCCGACCTCGACTCGGTGCACGTCCTGCCCGTGTTCCGGCGCCTGATCTGGGCCGACCAGCTCGGCACGACGCCCGAGGGCTACTTCGCCGAGCGGAACGCCACGACCACCGTCGACGGCCAGACCTACCTCGCCTTCCCCGCCAACGACACGCTCAGCCCGCTCTACTGGGGCGCGACCTACATCTTCGCCTCGGCCGAGCCGTGGCGCGCGAACTACAGCCCGAGCCTGGGCGTGGGCGTGGCCGAGCTCTCCTACCGGACCCCCGAGGTCATCGAGGACTACGACGCCTGGCTCTCCGGCAGCACCTGGGTCTTCGAGTCGCAGGAGTTCCGCACCGGCGTGTTCAAGTGGACCGCCGACGAGTTCGCCGGCTACGAGGCCACCGCGAACGTCACGCCGAGCACGCCGAACCACTACCTGCCGGGCGACACCGCCACGTTCCATATGGCGTACAGCGCGTTCGGCGCCGGCTCGACCGAGGACGCGATCCGCTTCGCGCGCGACCGCCAGGCCGAGCTGGCTTCGGTCGCCCTGGAGTGATGCCGGCTGAAGGCGAAGGGGGCGCGCTCCGGCGCGCCCCCGCCTCACGCGTGCTGGCCGCGGCGCTGCTGGCGTTGGCCACGGCCGCCGCGCAGGCGCCCGGCTGGCCGGAGGAGCCGCTGACGAACCTCTCCCACCTCGAGTCGCTCACCACCGAGTTCGACGTCGAGGGGGAGCGCCACCTGGGCGTGTGGGTCTACGCCGAGCCGAGCCCCACCGACCCCGACGCCTACGTGGGGCGCGAGGCGCCCGGCGAGGGCGTCACCGACCTCGACGACGTGGCGCGCGCCGTCGTGGCGTACCTGAGGCACCACGAGGCCACGGGCTCGCAGCGCTCGCTCGAGCTGGCGAGGGGCCTGCTCGGCTACGTGCTGGCCATGCAGGCCGAGGACGGCGAGTTCTACAACTTCGTGCTCGCCGACGGCACGATCAACAGGCTGGGCATCACCAGTCGCAAGGGCGCCGGGTTCTGGTCCGCCAGGGCCCTGTGGGCGCTGGCCGAGGGGATGAGGTCCTTCGCCGAGGCGGACCCGGCCTTCGCCGCCGAGCTGCGCGAGGCGTTCCTGCGCGGCGTCGCGCCCTTCGAGGCCGAGGTCGCCCCCGCCTACGGCACCTACGTCGCGCGCCACGGCCTCGAGGCCCCGGCCTGGCTGCCGGACGACGGCGCCGACGTGGCGTCGAACCTTCTCTTGGGTCTCTCTATCTTCCTGCGGTCCGAGGAGCACGAGGGCGTGAGGCGCCTGCAGCGCATGGTCGCCGAGGGCCTCCTGGCCCTCCAGTACGGCCCCGAGGGCACCTATCCGTTCCTCGCCCACATGCCGTTCGCCCGCGACCCGCTCGACTGGCACGCCTGGGGCAGCCGCCAGACGCAGGCGCTGGCGCGAGCGGCGGAGTCCGCGGCCGAGGTAGAACCCGACGCGTCGGCGACCTACCTGGCCTCGGCGGAGGCCGAGGCAGGCCACTTCTTCGTCCACCTGCTCGTGGACAGGGGGCCCTACACGAGCATGAACCCGGCCGTGCGCGTCTACCCGCAGATCGCCTACGGCATGGAGGCGATCGCCAGCGGCTACTTCGCGCTCGCCGACGCCACGGGCAAGGACGTCTACGACAGGCTCGGCGGGCTGACGACCGGCTGGCTGCTAGGCAACAACGGCCTGCGCCAGGCGATGTACGACCCGCAGACGGGGCGCGTCTACGACGGGCTGGAGCGGGGGGTGATCAACCGCAACGCCGGCGCGGAGTCCACGATCACCGGCATCCTCGCCCTCACCCAGGCCGAGGCGCGTCCGGCGGCGCGGGCGATGCTCGACTACGTCTGGCTGGAGTCCCACGCCGAGCTGACCGTCGAGGCCGAGAGCGGCACCGACTTCGGCGAGGCTCCCGCCACCGAGGTCGACGCCACCGCCAGCGGCCAGCTCGCCGCCGTGCTGAAGCCGGGCGCCAGCCTGTCGCTGCGCGCCGAGGTGCCCGCGGCGGGCCGCTACGTCGTCTACGCGCTCTACCGCGACGACCCCTGGGAGGCCAGCGCGACCGTCTTCGTCGGCCGCGAGCGCCTGGGGACCGTCGCCACCACGCCGTCTCGGGAGTCGCGGTTCGTGATGAGGGAGCTGGGCACGGTGGGCCTCCCGCAGGGACCGCTGAGCCTCACAGTCAGCCACGAGGCCGGGCGCGACCTGCGCTTCGACGCCTTGGTGTTCAGGCCGGTGATCGAGTGGAAGCTCTACGGGCGCGAGGGCTCGCGCCTGCTCCTCGTCAAGAGCTGGTCGCCGGCGGAGGAGCCCGTCGCCGCCGAGCTCGTCCCGCCGCTGGCCGCGGCGGAGGGCGCCGCCGTGGAGGCCTACGACGCCCGCGCGAACCGGGTGGCGAGCGGCGCAGCCGGCGGCCTGCTCCTGCCGCCCTACGGCTTCGCGCTGCTCGAGTGGCCCGACGCTTCACCACTGCCCGACCTGGGCATGGCCACCGCCAGGGTGGGACCGCTGCTGGCCCTCGATACGGCGTTCGCGGACGGCGCCTACCTGGCCCTCGACCTCACCCCGGCCTTCAACGCCGACGCCTTCTCCACCCCTTCTCGCCCGCAGCGCGGCAACTTCGACAACCGCTCGGGCGTCTACGGCGCCACGTTCCCCGCCGAGTTCGCGCCCGACCCTTCGTCGCGCTTCGACGCCGGCGGCGTGCCCTTCGTCTTCCCGCCCACCGACACGCTGCTGAACAACGTCGTCATGCTCGGCCAGAGGCTCGAGGTGCCGCCGGGACGCTACGGCGAGGTGCACCTCCTCGGCTCGTCCGACCAGGGCAACTACCAGGCCGACGTGACGCTGGTGTACGAGGACGGCTCGAGCGCGTCCGTGACCCTCGGCCTCTCCGACTGGTGCCAGCCGCCGCGGTACGGCGAGGCCGTGGGCGTGGAGTTCGCGCAGCGACGCGGCACCAGCGGCATGTTCGAGCGCATCACCTGCCGCATCCTCCACCAGGTCGTGCCCGTGGACCCCGAGCGCGTGCTCGTGCGCGTCGACCTGCCCGACCGCGAGACCATGCACCTCTTCGCGCTGACGCTGGCGGCGCCAGCCCAGGAGTGAGCCAGATGAAGCTGACACGCCACCCGGCCAACCCCGTCCTCAAGCCCAACGTCCTCAACGACTGGGAGGCGCTCAACGTCTTCAACCCGTCGGTGGTGGTGCACGGCGGCCTCTTCCACATGCACTACCGGGCCCAGGGCACGGACTACGTCTCGCGCATCGGCTACGCCGTGTCGAAGGACGGCGTGCACTGGAACCGGCTCCAGCGACCGGTGCTCGAGCCGGAGGCGGAGTACGAGGCCAGGGGCGTCGAGGACCCCCGCGTCACCGAGCTGGGCGGGCGCTTCTACATGGCCTACACCGCGTACGGACGTGCCGGCGCTCACCCCGGCGTCGGGCAGACCGCCACCGGCATCACGCCCATGTACGCGGTGAGCGACAACCTCATCACCTGGGAGCGCATCGGGCCCGTCGTGGTGGGCGAGGACAACAAGGACCACGCTCTCTTCCCCGAGCTCGTGGGCGGTAGGTACGTGACGTTCCACCGCCGACCGCCGTCGATATGGCTGGCGTTCTCGGAGGACATGCGCAGGTGGGTCGACCACGCCGAGGTCATGCGTCCGCGACCGGGGAGCTGGGACGGCAAGCGCATCGGGGCGGGCGGGCCGCCCATACGCACCGACGAGGGCTGGCTGATCATCTACCACGGCTACGACGAGTCGCACGTCTACAAGATGGGAACGGCGCTGCTCGACCTCGAGGACCCTCGGCGCGTGCTGAAGCGGCCCCGGGAGCCGGTGCTCGAGCCGCAGGAGACATGGGAGATGAAGGGCGACGTCCCCAACGTCGTCTTCGGCACCGCGAACCCGGTGGTGGACGGCGAGGTCTACCTCTACTACGGCGGCGCCGACAGGGTCATCGGCCTGGCCACGGCGCCGCTTGAGGACCTGCTCGCGTGGACGATCGCGGAGGGGTGAGGAGCGCGGGCTGGCCGGGACCCGCCCCCTACAGCTCCCTGAAGGCGGCGGCGTACGCCTCGTGCGCCGCCGCGATCGCGCGCAAGTAGGCCCCGCGCGCCCGCTCCAGCGGCGTCGACGCGGCGCGGAGCGCGGCGGCGTACTCGCCGGCGTCGAACGCCGGGTCGCCGCCCCACGGCGAGAGGCGCTCGAGCGCGAGCAGCTCCCGCTCGATGAGCGTGCCGGGCGGGGCCGCCCGGCAGAACTCCCGCCGCGCGGCCTGGAGGTCCTCGGCGAGCGCCCTGGCGGCGCGGAACGCGAGCCTCAGCTCGGCGTCCTGCGCGGCGTGCGCCTCGAGCTCGCGGAACAGCTCTACCTCCTCGGCGAGGCGGGAGTCGCGGATGCGGTGCGGGTTGAGGGGGTTCGTGGCCCAGGAGTCAGCCTGCTGCGGGCTGCCCGTGGACGGGGCGCCGGTGTGCATGCGTGCGTAGCCTCTCGCTGCGCCGCAGCCCCGAGGAGGCCCGGGGCGCGGGCGCCCGAGTCTAACCGCGGACCGGTGACCCGCGAAGTCGGGGGTTCCACAAGGGCGGATCGGGTGGTACCCGCGGAGACCACCGACCGACGGCGCCCTTCAGGGACCGGCCCGCCCAACCCAGCCGGCCCGCCCGTCGCGTCCCTGAGCGGGGCCGTATATGATTCTGCTCTCGCTAGCTCTGGCTGCCGCTGCACAGCGCATCGGTCCTCCCCGTGCATCAGCACGGGGGACGGCCAGAGGGCAAGGAGGGTGTTCGAGTGACGCAGTCCCTGTCCGCGCGTAGGCTCCCTCTCCCGCACAAGCTCGTGTTGGCCCTGCTGCTGGCCGTCGGCGCGATGCTGAGCACCGCGACGGCCCAGTCGCGAGACCGCCTGGTCATCGCGCTGCCCATAGACATCACGATCCCTGACCTACACAAGGGCAGCGGCCTGCCGGCGTTCGGCGCCGTCGCCCAGATCGCGGACCCGCTCGTGCTCGAGCGCGACGGCGAGATCATCCCGTGGCTGGCCGAGTCCTGGGAGTACACCGACGGCGGCCGCAACCTCATCTTCAAGATCCGCGAGGGCGTGAAGGCCCACGACGGCACCGACATCACCGCCGAGGACGTGGCGTGGAGCATCAACCGCTTCCGCGAGATATCGATAGGTCGCTCGTCACTGGCCGTCGTCACCGACGTCACGGCCCTCGACGACTACCACGTGCAGGTCTCCACCGAGGAGCCGTTCGCGCCGCTGCTGGCGACTTTCTCCTACACGCTCATCGGCGTCTACTCGAAGGACGCCTACGACGCGGCCGGCAGCGACGAGGCGTTCTCCCTCCACCCCGTCGGGCCCGGCCCCTACCAGTTCGTCGAGTGGGTGCCCGGCCAAAGGCTCGTGCTGGAGGCGTTCGAGGACTACTGGGCCGGCGCGCCGAAGGTCAAGACCGTCGAGTTCCGCGTGATCCTCGACGAGGCCGCGCGCGTGGCGGCGCTCGAGGCCGGCGAGGTCGACGTCATACACGCCTTCGCGCCCATCGAGGCCGAGCGCCTGTCCTCGAACCCCGACGTCACCGTCATCAACCCGCCGTCCGCCGGCTTCATCCGCCTGAACATGAACACCTCGCGGCCGCCGTTCGACGACCCGCGCGTGCGCCAGGCGATGGCCTACGCCATCGACCGCGAGGCCATCGACGAGGCGATCTTCCTCGGCACGGCGCCCGTGTCGCACTCGCTGGTGCCGGCGGGCACGTTCGCCTACACGGACGAGTTCGACGTCTACCAGTACGACCCCGAGAAGGCCAAGGAGCTGCTGGCCGAGGCCGGGGTCCCGGACCTCACCTTCGAGCTGGCCTACGGCGCCGGGCGCTACCTCCTCGACAGCGAGGTCGTCGCGATCGTCCAGGCCCAGCTCGCCGAGATCGGCGTGACCGCGAACATCAGGGCGATGGAGTGGGCGCAGTTCTCCGAGTACATCCGCCAGCCGCCCGAGGAGTCGCAGACGCAGATGAACCTCACCTGGTGGCGCTCGGTGAACGGCGACCCCGACAGCGCGATCGGCGTGTTCACCGCCGCCGAGATGCCGCCGGCGGGCAACAACCCCACCTACTACGTGAGCGAGGAGTTCGAGCGCCTCTACGCGGCCCAGCAGACGGAGCCGGACCCCGACGCGCGGCGCGAGCTCCTCAGGGACCTGCAGCGGGTGCTGATGGAGGACCTGCCGGCCGTCCCGATGTACCAGCAGCCGCAGCTCTGGGCGGCGCGCAGCGACGTGGTGGGCATGGAGGACGTGATCACCCCGCTCAGCACCCTGCGGCCCCTCTACACCGTGTCGATCGAGTAGCCGACGACACCGCGAAGGCCGCGGCCCGCGGGGCGCCCCCGCCCACGGGCCGCGGCCGGCAGCCCCCGAGCCCCCGAGAATGTGGCGCTACGCCGTTCAGAAGCTGGTCCTGGCCGTCCCCACGGTCCTGGCGGTCGTGGCCTTCGTCTTCGTGGCCATACGCCTCGTGCCCGGGGACCCCGCGGTGATCATGGCCGGCGACTTCGCCGACGCCGCGACGCTCGACCGGCTGCGCCGCGAGTGGGGCCTGGACCGCCCGCTCCCCGTACAGTTCGGCGTCTTCGTGTCGAACCTGGTCAGGGGCGACCTGGGCGACTCGATCCGCTCGCGACAGCCGGTCGTGCGCGAGCTCGCCTCCCGCCTGGGCGTGACCTTCACGCTGGCGCTGGGGAGCATAGCGGTGACCCTCCTCATCGGCCTGCTCGCCGGCATCGCCAGCGCCGTCCGCCCCTACACCGTCGTCGACTACGCGTCCACGGTCGTCTCGCTCCTCGGCGTCAGCATGCCCATCTTCTGGTCGGGGTTGATACTGATAATCGTCTTCGCCCTGCGGCTCGACTGGTTCCCGACCGGCGGCATCGGCACCTGGAGGCACTACGTGCTGCCGTGCCTGAGCCTCGGCGTCTTCTCGGCCGGCGTGGTGGCGCGGCAGACACGCAGCGCCATGCTCGAGAGCCTGGCCACGGACTTCGTCCGCACGGCGCGCTCCAAGGGCCTGCCGCCACACCGGGTCGTGCTGAAGCACGCGTTCAAGGCGAGCCTCATCCCCATCATCACGATCACCGGGCTGCAGTTCGGCCGCATGCTCGCCGGGGCGATCCTCACCGAGACCGTGTTCAGCCTGCCCGGCCTCGGCAGCTACCTGGTCACGGCGATCGCGCAGCGCGACTACCCGGTGATACAGGGCATCGTCATGGTCATGGCGCTGTCGTTCACGCTCGTGAACCTCGTCACCGACCTCCTCTACCCGCTCGTGAACCCGCAGGTGAGCCAGTGAGCGCCGACGCCGGCGCGGAGGCGGCGGCCACCGTCGGGAGGCAGCGCCCGTCGGCCAGGGCGCTGAGGCGCTTCCGTCGCCACCGCGCCGCGCAGGCGGGCCTGGCGCTGCTGCTCCTGCTGCTCCTGGCCGGCCTGCTCGCGCCGCTCATCGCGCCCTACGACCCGAACGCCACCGACCTGAGGCTGCGCCTCGCCCCGCCGTCGTGGGAGCACTGGTTCGGCATGGACCACCTGGGGCGCGACCTGTTCTCGCGCGCCATCTACGGCGCCCGCATCTCGGTGCTGATCGGCGTGATCTCGGTGGGGATCGCCCTCCTCGGCGGGATGCCCCTGGGGATGGCCGCCGGCTACGCCGGCGGGCGCGTCGACCGCGTCCTCTCGGCCGTGATCGACTTCCTGCTCTCGTTCCCGCCGCTCCTGCTGGCGATCCTCGTCATCGCGATCTTCGGCCCTGGCCTGCGCAACGCGATGATCGCGATAGGCGTCTCGCTCGTGCCGGTCTTCGCGCGCCTGATCAGGGCCGAGGTGCTGCGCGTACGCGAGGAGGTCTACGTCGAGGCCGTGCGAGCGCTGGGGGCGCCGCACCCTAGGGTCCTGTGGGTGCACATCCTCCCGAACTCCCTGCCGCCGATCATCGTCCAGGTCACGCTCAGCATGGCCACGGCGATCCTCTCGGCCTCGTACCTCGGCTTCCTCGGGCTGGGCGCGCAGCCGCCCACGCCCGAGTGGGGCGCCATGCTCAACGAGGGGCGGCGCTACCTGCGCAGCGCGCCGCACGTCTCGATCTTCCCCGGCACCGTGATCGTGATCGCGATCCTCGCGTTCAACCTCTTCGGCGACGGCCTGCGCGACGCGCTCGACCCCAGGGCGCACCGCGGCTAGGCCGCGAGAAAGGCAAGACATGAGCGAACCCCATCCCTCAGAGGCGCGCCTGCTCTCCCAGGTCTCCGGGCCCAGGTTGATGGAGGCCACGAGGGCCATCGCGCGGTGGGTCCGGCTGTCGGGAGAGCCGGACGAGCTCGCCAGCTTCGAGTGGGTGCGGGACCGGCTGAGGGAGTACGGCTACGAGACCGAGCTCACCCACCACCGCGCCTACATAAGCCTCCCGGGACCGGCCGTGCTGCGCGTCGCGGGCCAGGAGCGGACCATCGCGGGCATCAGCCACGCTTTCGCCGCGAGCACTCCCCCCGACGGGCTCACCGCCCGGCTCGTCGACGCGCGCGAGCGTGAGGCCGCGGGGTCTTGCGCGGGCGCGATCGTGCTCGTCGACGGCATGGCGAGCGGGGTCTCGGTGCGCGAGTGGGAGGGCCGCGGCACGGTCGGGCAGGTCCACGTGCACGACGACCACCTCCACGAGACCAGCGTGTCGCCGGTGTGGGGCAACCCCACCGAGGAGGGCCTGGCGCTGATGCCGTGCACGCCCAGCCTGGCGATCAGGCGCTCGGACGCGGCCTGGCTGCGGGAGCTGCTGGCCGCGGGACCCGTCGAGGTGACCGTCCACACCGAGGTCCTCACCGAGTGGCGCGAGGTCCCGCTCCTCACGGCCGAGCTCCCGTCGGCGCCGCGGGAGCCTTACGTGCTCCTCTCGAGCCACATCGACTCCTGGTACCACGGCGCCATGGACAACGGCAGCGCCAACGCGACCACGCTGGAGGTCGCGCGGCTGCTCGCCGAGAGCGCCGGCGAGCTGCGCCGCGGCCTGAGGGTGGCCTTCTGGTCGGGCCACTCGCACGGGCGCTTCGCGGGGTCGGCCTGGTACGCCGACGACCGCTGGCTCGACCTGTACGAGCACTGCGTGGCCCACGTGTTCGTCGACTCGACGGGCGGTATGGGCGCGACGGTCGTCACCGAGGCGCCCGTCATGCCGCAGACGAAGGCGTTGGCGGCCGCGTCCGTGACGGCCGTGACCGGCGAGGAGTTCGACGGCAAGCGCATCGGCCGCTTCGCCGACCAGTCGTTCTACGCCATCGGCCTCAACTCCGTGTTCGGGACGCTCTCCGAGCAGGAGGCGTCTTCCTCTGCGGACGCGATCAGCTTCAAGACCGGCGGCAGGCGCGCCGGCGGGCTGGGCTGGTGGTGGCACACGCCCGACGACACCGTCGACAAGGTCGACGAGGCCTTCCTCGTCAGGGACACGAAGATCTACCTCTCGGCCCTGCACCGCCTGCTCACCGCGCCGCGCCTGCCCTTCGACTACCGGCCGGCGATCGACGAGATCGCCTCGACGATCCGGGCCCGGGCCGCGTCCGCGGAGAGGCACCTCGACCTGCGCGGGCTCTTAGGCGACGTCGCCCGGGCCCGGGACGCCGTCTACGCCTTCCACGAGGCCCTCGACGGGTCCGGCGCCGAGGCCGACGATGTCGCGAACCGGGCCCTCCTGGCGCTGTCGCGCCACCTCGTCCCCGTGGCCTTCCACGAGAGCGGACGCTTCGAGCGCGACCTCGCCGAGCCTCTGGTGCCGGTGCCCGCGCTGCGTGACCTGGAGCGCCTGGCGGAACTGGCGGAGGGCGACCCCCTGGCCCACGCCATGGCCACGCGGCTGCACAGGACAGTGAACCGCGTCCGCTTCGCGCTGCGGAACGCGACCGGGGTCGCCAGCGAGGCCGCGGAACAGCTAGGGAAGGCAGCCGCCCCCACGGAGCGGTGAGCGGCGCGCGGGGACGCCTCCCGTCCCCTATGCTGGCGGCGAGGAAGCTGCGCAGCGGGTCGTTGCGGGGGCCCGGGTCGGCCTGGCCAGCCGCATGCCCGCCCGAGAGCGCGCGTCCCCGACGCCGATGATGCACGCCCAGCCGGGCCGCCCCGGGGCGGTCCAACCCATGGGAACCCGCCTCCTGAGGCCCGGTAGCTCCTGGCTGCCGACGTTGCTGCGGCTGTCCTGGTACGCCGCCCTCCTCGCGATCGCGGCGCTGTTCGCGTCGAGCGTGCCGGCCAGCTACCGCCTCCTCAGCTCCGGCACGGTAGGGGTCCTGCTGAAGCAGGACCTCCAGGGGCGGGTCGCCCTGCAGCCCATCCCCGGGCGCCCCGCCGCGTCCGCCGGCGTGCGAGCTGGGGACGTGCTGCTCGCCGTGGACGGCGAGCCGGTCGGGTCGTCCGCCACGGCGGCGCTCGTGGCGCGCATGCGGGGCGCGCCGGGCGAGCCGATGACGCTCACCGTCGAGAGGGCCGACGGCGGGACCGCCGACGTGGAGCTCGTGCGCACGCACCCCGCGTCGGAGCGGCTCGGCATCTCCCCCCGGACCTACGCGCTCATCCTCATCGTCGTCGGCGCGCTGTTCGTGGCGGCCTACATCGTGCCCGCGGGGATCATCGCGCTGCGCCGCCCGGACAACTGGGTCGCGGCCCTGGTCTGGCTGACGCTGGTGCTGATCGCCGTGTTCAACTCCCGCGCCAACGCGGCCCTGACCTTCGCCGACGGACCGCTCGGGCTAGCCGTCACCGCCGCCTACCACGTGGCCGTCCTCCTGGTGCTGCTGGTCTTCCCCGACGGCCGCCTGTCCCCGCGCTGGGCCCGCTGGTACCTGTTCGTCGGCCTCGCCTGGATCGCCTTCAAGGTCGCCCCGCTGCCGGCGTCGTACGCGCTGATGGCCACCCCGTTCTGGGTGCTCATCGACTTCCTGGTGTTCGGCATCGCCGTGACCGCCCAGGTCGCCCGCTTCAGGCGGTCGACGGACCCCGCCGCCAGGCAGCAGACGAAGTGGCTGGTGTACGGGCTCGTCACGGCCTTCCTGGTGCAGTACGCCTACTACATCCCGCTGGAGTTCGTGAGCACGTTCCAGAGCCGGTCGGTCTACGAGTTCGCCGGCTCGATCGTCAACCACGTCCTCATGCTGGGGGTCCCCGTCGCCTTCACCTACGCGGTGCTGCGGCACCGCCTCTACGACATCGACCTGATCATCAACCGCACGCTGGTGTACGTGCCGCTCACGGCCATCCTGGCGGGCGTGTTCGCGGCCTCGGTCACGCTGCTCCGCGGCCTCTTCGACAGCCTGCTGGGAGCGTCTTCTGGCGCGGCGCCGGTGCTCTCCAGCATCCTCGTCGTCGCCCTGCTCACGCCGGTGAAGGACGCCCTGCAGAAGGCCGTGGACGCGCGCTTCGGCTACTCCTCGCGGGCCGACCGCGCGCTCAAGGACCTCGAGGCGCAGGTGACCTCGCGGCTCCACGAGGTCGACGCCGGCCCGGCGATGAGGCGGCTGCTCGAGCACGCCGTGCGCGCCTTCGACGCGGTGGGCGGCGCCGCCGAGCTCGAGGCCGGCGGCGAGTCGCGCACGCTGGGCACCGTGGGCGTGTGGACCGGGGAGAGCGTCGTCACGGTGCCGGTCGAGACCTCGGGCCGCACGTTCGGGTGCGTGCGGCTGGCCGCCCGCCGCCGCGGCGCCGCCTACCTGGCGGCGGACGTCGAGAGGCTCCGCGCCGCGGCGGCGGTGGTCGCCACGGCGATCGCGGAGGACCGCGAGGAGTAGGGAGCGCCCGGGCCGGCGCGCGGTCGCCGCCGGCGCCGTCCGGCCCGTCCCCCACGACCGCCGCGGGCGCCCGCGCCCGGCGTCGGACTGGGAGGGCGGCCCACATATCAGACTTATGAAGCGCGGGAGTAGCGTTGGCGCGACGTCACAACGTCGCCAGGAGGAACGCCATGGCCCGCGCGTATCACCGTCGTGGCAAGGCCGTCCACCTGCGCCTGCGACCGGGAGCGCACCTTCGACCCGAGCGCGTCCGGGGTGCAGGGCCTCGCCACGCAGTACCTGGTCCGCGTCGACACCTCCAGCGTCGACGACCCGGCGGCGAGCCTGGCGGAGGACCTGAGGAAGCTCGACGCGCACGCGACCGGCAGGCACGGCGTGTCGAGCCAGCAGGGCTTCGAGCTGCTCGGCCTCACGAGCTCGGAGGCCGCGGACGGACTCGACGTGGGCATCAACTGGGTCGGCAGCGGCGACGGTCCGTTCACCGACCGCACCTCGATGGAGGCGCCCACGGGCGGTACGCTCGCCGGGGTGGCCTACAACCCCGACGCGTTCACATGGCCCTCGCACGCCCGGTTCTCCGAGCAGGAGATAGGCGTGGCCGAGGCGTGGCGGGCGCTCGACCTCGCCGGGAGGCTCGGCAACAGGGTCAAGCTGGCTGTCCTCGACATGGGCTTCCAGCCCGACGACGACACGCCTTCGGGCTGGGACGCGATCTCGAACGTCCCCCTCAACGACGCCATCGGCACCGAGAACCTCCTGTCGTGCAGCGGCGGCAGCGACTGTCCCTGGCACGGCACCAACGTCATGAGCGCGGCCATGGCCGTGGCCGACAACGGCTTCGGCTCGGCGGGCTCGGGCGGGCCCGTCGCGCAGCCGGTCCTGGTCTTCACGCTCTACGACTTCTTCACCTCGATAACGGCGCTGGGCGAGGCCAGGGTCCTAGGCGCACGCATCGCGAACATGAGTTACTCGGCGCCGGTGCCGTGGTACCTGGCCTGGAGCGTACTGCCGTTCGAGGCCGCCACGATCGCGTTCCGCGAGACCGGCATGCTGCTGTTCGCGGCCGCCGGCAACGAGGGGAAGAACGTCGACGGCGAGGGCTGCACGCTCGGCGTCTGCTGGGAGCGCACGTGGGTGACCCCCTGCGAGAACGGCGGCGTGATCTGCGTCGGCGGGCTCGAGGGCGACTCGACGTTCAAGGCTCAGGGCTCGAACTACGGCGGCGAGCAGGTCGACATCTTCGCCCCGTACACGCTGTGGCTCGGACCCGACCCCGACGCGCCGGACAACCGCGCACGCGTGAAGAACGGCACCAGCTTCTCCTCGCCGTTCGTGGCGGGCGTGGCCGCCCTGATATGGGCCGCCGACCCGGGCCAGAGCGCCGACGACGTCGAGTCGGCGCTGATGGACAATGCCCACCCGAACAACGACGACCGGGTGAAGCGCCACGTGGACGCCTACGCCGCGGTGACGGCGGTGCTCGGCAACGTGCCGCCGTCGATCACCCTCTCGGGCGGCGGCGACGTGCCCGTGAACGTGCCGCTGACGGTCTCAGCCACAGTCACCGACCTCGAGGACCCGTTCCCGTGCTGCACCGTCACCTGGACCTCCGACGTCGACGTACCGCTCGCCGGCAGCGGCTTCCAGCTCGAGGTCACGTTCACGACGCTGGGCCCCCGGACGATCACGGCCACCGCCACCGATCAGGACGGCGCCAGCAGCACGGCCAGCGTGGTGCTCAACGTCGTCAACGACCAGCCGGACGTGACGATCGGCGCGCCCTCCGACGGCGCCGAGGTGTTCCAGGGCGCCGCGGTCGTGCTGCGCGGCTCGGCCGACGACCGCAACGAGCCGGGAGGGGAGCTGGCCTGCGAGAGCCTCGAGTGGACGTCGAGCGTCGCGGGCGACGACGACTTCCCCGCCAGCGGCTGCGAGCTGCAGGTGACCTTCGACACCGTGGGCGGGCGCACGCTCACGCTCACGGGCACCGACGGCATGGGCGCCACCGGGAGCGACAGCGTGACGATCGCCGTGGTCGAGGCGCCGCCGAACCTGCCGCCGAGCGTCGTGATCACGAGCCCGGTGGACGGCTCCACGCCGCCGGTGGACGAGCCCGTGACCCTGTCCGCGGCGGCCGCGGACCCCGAGGGCGACACCCCGCTCACCTACGAGTGGACCGTGAAGCTCGGCAGCGACGCGGCCATCGTGGTCGGCGACGCCGCCAGCATGGCGTGGACGCCCAGGGACACCTACGCGTTCGACCAGGAGGGCAACTGGACGATCGAGGTCAGGGTCAACGTCACCGACAGCGAGGGGAACGTGGGCACCGACGCCGTAACGCTCCCCTACCAGCTGATCTTCTGAGCCGCATGGGGCAACCGGAGCGGCGCCTCGGGGGCCCGGCAACGAGGGTGACAGGGTGCTCAGGAAGCGGGTCCTAGCCGACCCCGACCTCGACCCAGCGGCCCTGCTCCGCGCTGGCGCGGATCGCCTCGATCACCGCCAGGTTCGCGACGGAGTCCTCTAGCGGCAGGGGCACCGGCCGGTCCTCGAGGATGGCGGCGGTGAGCGCCTCGGCCTGCAGCCGGTACTGGTCCTGGCGGTCGAAGACCGTCTCCGTGGTCGTCGTCCTCCCCGTCTGGTGACGCAGTAGCAGCCGATGTCCATCAGCCCGCCGCCGCCCAGCGCCGGCTGGTCGCGGATGTCCGCCGGGTCGAGGTTCGCGTAGGAGAAGAACGAGTGGACCGTGCGCAGGTCGCCGATCCCGCCGTCCGCGACGAGCGACAGGGTCCGCTCCCACTGGGGATGGAAGCGGTACATGAACGCCTCCATCACCTTCAGGTGCGGCCGCGCGTTCGACGCCGCTACCAGGCGGCGGGCGTCCGCGACGGAGAGGCCCAGTGGCTTCTCGACCAGCACGTGCTTGCCGGCCTCGAGCACCGCGATCGCCCAGGGGACGTGGAGGTGGTTCGGGAGCGGTACGTAGACGACGTCGACGTCGGGGTCGGCGAGGAGCGCCTCGTAGCTGCCGTACGACGTGCGGTCCCGCGCGGGACCCAAGGTCGGACCGCGGCGTCATACGACCGGCGGAGGCGGGCTCGGGCGCCGGTGCCATAGGTTCTCGACCATGCCCGGAGACGAGACCCCCACCGAACGCGGGGCGGGCGCCGGCTCGCGGTCAGCCGGCGCGCCCGCGACCCTCCCGGGGCTGGGCGTCGCCCTGCCCCCGCGCCGCGCCCTGCTCGCCCTCGCCACGCTGGCGGCGGCAATCTGCGCCGCCGTGGTCACCCAGGTGTTCCTCGCCGGGCTCGGCCTGCTTGTGGACCCCGGCTACCTCGCCTGGCACTCGGCGTTCGTGCACGTCATCGAGGCGGCGGCGATCGCGCTCATCGTCCTCGGCGTCGCGGCGCGCCGCGGCGGCGCCCTCGTGGCCCTCAGCGCCGCGCCGCTCCTGCTGATCCTCGCGCAGTACGCGCTCATCCACGGCTCCGACGGCCCCGTGCGCGCGCTCCACGCCGTCAACGCGTTCGTGCTGTTCGCGGTGAGCTGGGTGCTCGCCAAGCGGTCGTCAGCGCTGCTGGCGGTCGACGAGGCGGCCTCTCCCGCGCAGGCGTCGCCAACCGGCCCGGACGCGCGGCTGGGCCTCGCGGTCGCGGGCCTGACGGCGGTCTTCATCGGCGTCGCCAGCGTGATGGCGAACCAGGGGACGGCCGGCCGGGCGGCCGACACTCCGCCGACCGTCGCCGGCGAGGCCGTGGCCGGGGACCGCTCCACCGGGGAACGCGACGCCGCCGACGCCGCCCTCGGCGCGCGCGTCTTCGCCGAGAACTGCGCGGGCTGCCACGGCTCGCGGGGCGAGGGGCGCATCGGTCCGCGCCTCGCCGGCAACCGCGCCCTGGCGGACCGCGGCTTCGTGCTGCGCCGCGTCAGCGAGGGCGAGGGCATCATGCCGGCGTTCCGGCGCTCGCTCTCGCAGGAGGAGATCGAGGCCGTCGTCGACCACGTGAGGTCCAGCTTCGGCAACGGCTTCTGAGGGCGCCCGTGTACTCGCGTCCGCCCTCACGAACGGCCGCCAGGCCGAGGCTCCACTTCTCGAGGAGCTTGTTGTTCAGCTAAGAGCCAGCCTTGGGCGAGAGTCAGGGCGAGAGAGCAGTCCCGATTCCGTCCCAGTTGGTCTCGCCTACCAGAAGTCAAGCTGCTAGCGGGCTGCTGCGTTCTGGTCGGGTAGCTCGCAGCGCATTGCTGAGGGCGTTTCGACCCTTTGGTCATGGTTAGTCGCACAGAGTCCGCTGCTCCGCGGACGTCCCTGCGTGCATCACATTGGTCGAGCGTTACCCGCTAGATGGTTCCCAAAGAGAGCTCAACGGGCCCGAAGTCGCCTCGGCTCGGTACCTCGTCTAGCGTGACGGTGAGAAGGTCACCGGAACTGACTCGGCCCTCGCCCGCGATGTCCACGTGAGCGCGTAGCGTCAGAATCTGGGACGGGTCCACCTCAGGCACCTCCAGATCGAACCGTATGCGCCCGTTCGGCACCAGCGTTACGTTCTGTATCCGTTGCTCCGCGACCACTTCCGAGGCGACGTCCATGAGCGTGGTGTCCCTGACTTCGACGAGCACGAGCTTGGCCGTGGTGGTTGGAACATTGCCCGGCAGAAGCAGTTCACCGAAGACTCGCCTCATGCCGAAGCGCCAATTGACGAACCGGATTCGTCCAGTTTGGCAAGGAGTTCGGCCACGGCGTCGCTGATAGGCAGGCCGGTTCGGTGCTCGACGAAGAGCCACTGCCCGGCTGGGTTGACTTCGAAGAAGTAGTACTCACCATCACTAGTGCGGCGCATATCGATCGCGCCATAGGTCAATCCCAGCCGGCGCTGAAGCAATAGGATGGCTTGCTCCAGGCTGTGTGGGAGTCTTATGGGCCGGACGTCGGCCTCACCGATCACCATCCGCATGTCTACAGGGTAGGACGCGCTCCTGGCATCGATCTCAGCGGCAAAGATCGACTCGCCGACGACAGTAATACGCAAATCGACCCCTGGTATGTATTCCTGGAAGATCACCGGGGCCAGGCGGACACTCTCCAGTCGCTCCAGGTCCTCTTTCTCGACGAGCCGCGTCTCGCGCCACGCTTCATACGATGCGAGGAAGGCCTTGAATACCGTCCTTCTCCCTCCATTGGACGCGATGAACATCCGTGCCGCGTCCGGACGGTTGGTTACCAGCGTGCGAGGAATCTTGAACCCTAGTTCCAGGGCCCTGGTCCACTGCAACGGCTTGTGGTGCGCAGCCGCATCGGCAGACCGGTCATTTACCCAAGTACTGCGTAGGGAATCGAGCATGCCGTTCACAGCCTGAGACGTCTCGCTCTCCGCAAACGCCCTGTCGTGCGGTGAGGGCATCCTAGGCTCGACGACGAACGGACGCACTCGTCGCCACCAGCACACTTTGGCCTCGAGAAGCTCCCGTTGGACCGGCAGGTCCCCGACGAGGAACTCGGGACGTTCGTCGACCGACCACGTCAGCTGCATTCCCGACGCCGGCAAGGTCCCGAGATCAAGTATGGCAACGTCCCGCCCTCTAGCCTCCAGCCGGCGCACTACTTCGACCGTGTGGTCCTCTTCTGGATATGAGATGACCAGGATCACTTGGGCACTTAACCCTAGCCTCGCCTTAGCATCGCCAGCTGAGCAAGCGCGTTCTCGTAGGTCGAGGCCAGCTGCGATCTCTGCTGGTCTAGAAGGGCAAGTGCTTCGGCCATCTGCTGGACCTGCCCCTCCAGCGCTGACGCAGCGTAGGTAGGCATCGCGTTCATGGGGAGCCCGGAGCCGGCCATGGCAAGCGCCGCGGGCGCTCGACTGGGGGCTCCAACGACGAAGGGAGACAACCCCTGCTGTATTTGGCCGAGGATGATCTCCAGTCCTGGGATCGTAATCGGCAGGGGGTCAGAGCCCAGGCCCTTGACCGGCTCGATCGGATCCCTACCGGCCTCCTTCAAAGTCGGGTCGTAATAGACCTCCTTGAACGTGTCCTGAATCGGGTCCTTGGTTAGCTCCTTGATCGTCTCAGGTATCGGGTCTTTGGGGAGCTCTTTGATCGTCTCAGGTATCGGGTCTTTGGGGAGCTCCTTGATCGTCTCCGGAATCGGGTCCTTTCGGATCTCCTTAATGGTTTCCCCCAGTGGGTCCTTCGGGAGCCCCTTGACTGGTTCCTGGATGGGTTCTTTCACCGGCTCCTTCGGGAGAGCCTTCCAACTCGGACCAAGCGGATACATCATATGGACGCCTTGGATGTCGCCTTGCGACAGGCCAGACCTTTGGCCCATCGTCACCCCGACCGGAATCGGCTGCCGCGGAACGATAGTCGGTTGGCCGTTCATGGAGAAGGCGTCTGGGGGATAATGCATGATCGATCCGTAGTCGTACGGACCGAGGTCGTCCCCATCGGCTATGTGCTGCGCGAAGTTGTGCTGCATAGCCGGTTCGATGTTCTCCCACCGAATCTCTACGAAGACATCTCTGTCTTCGCGGCTGTGCTCATGCCACAAACCCACGGCATGGCCGATCTCATGAATCACGTTGCCAGTACCGCATCCGCTCTCCAAAGTGATGTCCTGTGGCCCTCCGCGCCGGCCGACTTTAGATGAGCAACCAGCACCCGGAACGAAGCGAACGAAATCGCTGTATTGGTTCGAATTTGCTGGCGTACGCTCGACGAAGTTGATACGCGTGTTCGCCACCCAGTGTGCGATCGCGTCAGTCACACGTTTGGGGTTTGGAAGTGCAGGATCGATCTCGTATGGAATCGTGGCATTGGGCCAACGGAACTGTTGGCCGGTAATCCCGATCGAACGCAATGCGGCCCCTGCGTCCGACTCCACTTCCTCAACGGTGCCCAAGACGATGTCGCCCTCGAAGATCGCTAACCCGTCGACGTTCGCGTACTGCAGGGCTTTGCGGGCAAACGTCACGCCCTGGATCAAGGCGGTGCCGGCAACGGGGCCGGACCTGAACTCGCCACCGCCCATCGCTTCGCCCCGGTCTTGCGCCGTCGTCCGCTTGGTGCTTCGCTTTCCCGAACCCTGGGCCATCTCCAACCCCCTAACGGACTGGACTACTAGCACCACAACAGAGTTGCAAAGTGCTATGGCTAGTGTCGAAGCTATAGCTGCAGAAGCGCTATCTGGCTACACGCGGGCCAATCCTTGAGGTCCTCCCCCCTGCCAGAGAGCAACGCAGGGCACCCGAAGGCTCATCAGGACGCAAAAAAGATTGTCTAAAGAACGGTTGGCAAGATCGCGATGGCTCTAGTGCAGTATGCGAATGCCTACTGGGACGTTAGCACATCTACTACGTGCAATCAATACCGATGCGCGCGATGGCCAGGGTCGCGCTGGGGCCCGAGGCACTCGGATGCCGACCCAATGTGCTGTCGGTAAGATAGCTAAGGTCAAGTGCCAGTCGCCTGAGCCAGCCTAGCTGTCAGTGCGATACAGCTCCACCTAAGACTTCCGCTGAACCGATCCGAAACCGCGAGTGCCCCGTGAACGATGAGATCGCTGAAGAGGTCCACCCATCACGGGGACAGCCTGTACGGAGGTGCTTGAAGAGGTTCTCGCAATCATTACTGGTGCTCTCGCGAACTGCCGGCCCATTGAGGTGATCGAGCGGCGTCTGTCACGGTCGGCCCGGGCAATGTCGCCCAGATGGTCGGAAGCTGGTGAAGAGGTGCTGCGCTGGGGCGAACCGCCGGCCAGCCGTCGGGCGCGTGACTGACCTTTCGAGAAGGCTAGGAGTCCACAGCCCTGCCTGAGGACTGCCCGCCAGCGAAGGTGTGGTGAGGACTCAAGCTGGCCGTGCCTGGATACCTCCAGTCGTTGTGCCAACTAGCTGCCTTCGCCGAAGCGAGACCGTACCGACACGAGAGTCCACCCATATACTGCGCCGTGGTAGACCGAGCGAGGCTCCTGGGCCCGCCGGCCGTCGTCGACGGCGTCGAGGCCACCTCGCTCCCACCCGGCAAGTGCACGGCAGTTCTCTGCTACCTCGCCCACCACAATGGGACTGGGTGGGGCGCGAGGACCTCCTGCTGCCTCTGTGGCCCGACAAGGGCTAGAACCACGCTCGCAGCAGCCTCCGTCAGCTCATCGCCAGTCTGCGGCGCCTGTCACACGCGGCCGTCCTCGCCGCCGAGCCCACCCGACTGAGGTCGGACATCTCCACCGACGTCCGCGCATTCCAGGACGCCTTGTCGCGAGGTGACCACGCCGCGGCCGTCGCTCGCTACGTAGGTCCGCTGCTCTCCGGGTTCCGCGCCCCCGAGGCGCCGGAGTTCGAGAGCTGGCTCGAGCTGGAGCGCGAGAGCCTGCACGGACGCTGGCGTCGGGCCGCGCTCGAGCTCGCGGAGGAGCGGCTCGGCGAGGGCCGCCCCGCGAAGGCCGCCGACCTGCTCGGGCCGGTGCTGCGCGCGGACCAGTTCGACGAGGAGGTCGTGCGCTCCCGGCTGCGCGCGCTGGCCGCCGCCCACGGTCCAGGCGAGGCCCTGGCCAGCTTCGAGCGCTTCCGCGCCCGACTGGCCGAGGAGATGGACGGGGAGCCCGAGGAACGCACCCTCGAGCTGTTGGAGGCCGTGCGCAACGGGGAGGTCTCGATGGCCCCGGCGACCGCGGCGGCGCGCCCGTCCCGAGGCCGGCAGCAGCCGCGTCCACCGGCCCATCCCACGCCCTTCGTGGGCCGCGCCACGGAGCTCGAGCTCCTGGCGGCGCGCCTGCGGACGGCGACCTGCCGCGTCTTCACGCTGCTCGGACCGGGCGGGATGGGCAAGACGCGGCCGGCGCTCGAGCTGGTGTCCCGGCTGCAGGACGCGTTCCCCGGGGGCGTCGCATACGCGCCGCGGGCGGGGGTGGGACGGTCGACGATGTCACTCCCGCCCTCGCCGGTGCGCTGGGGATGCTCGTCGGTCCCCAGGGCGACCCGCTCGGACAGGTGACGTCGCACCTCGAGGACCGGGAGCTGCTGCTGGTCCTCGACGACCTCGAGCACCTCGCGGGCGTGCCGGCGGTACTCGCCGCGCTCATATACAGGGCGCCCCGCGTGACGTTGCTCGGCACGAGCCGCGAGAGGCTCGGCCTGCCGGCCGAGAACCTCCACGACGTCGAGGGCCTGTCAATCCCGCCTCAGGGGCGGCGACGTCGCCGACTACGACTCCGTGGCGCTGTTCGTCGATACCGCGACACGGGCCCACGATGCCTTCGCGCTCACCGCGGCGAACGCCTCCAGCGTCGCCCGCGTCTGCCGGCTGACGGGTGGTCTGCTCCCGGCGCTGGAGCTGGCGACGAGCTGGCTGCGGGTGCTGACCGTCTCGCAGGTCGCCGACGAGCTGGACCGCGGCATCGAGCTGCTGGAGACGACGGATACGCCCGGCAAGGCCAGGCATCGCAGCGTGAGGGCCACCTCCCGAGGGTCCTGGGAGTGTCTCTGCGGTGCCGAGAGCCGCGCTCTGCGCGCGCTCTCGGTGTTCCGAGGCGGCTTCACGCGCGAGACCGCAAACGAGGTCGCCGGCGCCGGACTGCCCCTGCTGCTCGTCCTGCGGAACACGTCGTACCTGGCTCTGGACGCGTCCGGCCTGTTCGCCCAGCACCCGCTGCTGGAGGGGCAGGACCATAGGGCGGTCCACGGCTACCGCCTCGAGCTGCTCGAGAACCGGGCGCTGCTCCACTACCTGCGCGACGACGTGGCCGGCGCAACGGCGGCGCTCGCGAGCCTCTGCGAGCTCGACGAGGCGGGCGGCGCAGACCTGCGCGCCAGGCTGGCGCTGGACGGGTCCGACACGCGGGCTCCCCGCCGTCTGGCGCACGCCGCCCTGCAGAGTGCGCACGCGGGCATCGCGGTCAAGGACAGGCTCAACTTCGGGGGCGGGGCCAGGCTGCTCCTGGCGGAGGCGATGGCGGACGAGCCGACGACGGCGCGCGGTCACCTGGTCGAGACCCTGCGCATATCGCACCGGCACAGGTTCGTCCCGGTGGCGCTCGACGCCTTCGTGACCGCCTCCCTGCTCGAGCCTACCGACGAGCTGTGGCCCCTGCTGCGCCTAGTCGCCGAGAGCCCGGCCGCAACGGCGCCGACGCGCAAGCGGGCGGCGGTGCTGCTCGGCGAACACCGGGGCGCCACACGAGGTTCGGTGGACCTGGGCGCCGAGGGCGCGGTCCTGGCCCGAGCGGAGGCGCTGGCGACGCGATAACGTGCTCGCTGAGTGCGTGGGGAGGTCGCCATGGCTCGGCCGCTGCTCGAGGTCTCACACCTGAGCCGCAGCTTCGGGGAACTGAAGGCCGTCAAGGACGTCTCGTTCACGATCCACGAGGGCGAGACGTACGGGCTGCTCGGTCCCAACGGCGCTGGCAAGACGACGACGATCTCGATGGTGTCCGGCGTGCTGCGCCGCGACGCCGGCGAGGTCAGGCTGGACGGGGTGCCCGTGCGGGCGACGGACACCGCCGGGCGCGCCGCCATAGGCCTGGTGCCGCAGGACCTGGCGATCTACCCCGACCTCACGGGCCGCGAGAACCTCGCCTTCTTCGGGCGCCTCTACGGCCTGGCGGGCGCCGAGCTGGCCCGGCGCGTGGACGAGGTCCTCGACCTCGTCGGCCTCGCCGACCGCGGACGGTCGCTGGCGCGCACCTACTCGGGCGGCATGAAGCGGCGCCTCAACATCGCCGTGGGGCTGCTGCACCGGCCCAAGCTGCTGATCCTCGACGAGCCGACCGTGGGCGTCGACCCGCAGTCGCGCAACGCGATCCTGGAGAGCGTCGAGCTGCTCGCGGGCGAGGGCGTGGCCGTGCTCTACACGACGCACTACATGGAGGAGGCCGAGAGGCTCTGTGACCGCGTGGGCATCATCGACGAGGGCGAGCTGAAGGCCGAGGGCACCCGGCGCGAGCTCGTCGACCTCGTCGGCGGCGAGGACGTCGTGCGGCTCGAGGCCGCGGGCGAGCTCGACGCGGCCGCGGCGGCGCTGCAGGAGCTCGACGGGGTGAAGAGGGTCGACGTCAAGGGCGGCGCCCTGCAGGTGATGGCGGCGGGCGCCGGGCGCCTGCTGCCAGGCATCGTGCGCACCGTCGCCGACGCCGGGGCCAGCGTCGCGCGCGTCGAGGTCAGCGAGCCGGACCTCGAGTCGGTGTTCCTGCACCTCACCGGCAAGGCCCTGAGGGACTGATGCGCGCCGCCCTCCTCGTGGCCGCCAAGGACCTGCGCCAGCGGCTGCGCGACCGCTCGCTGTTCATCTTCGGCGCCCTCGTGCCCTTCGTGCTGACCTTCATCTTCGACCTTCTGCTCGGCCCCGTCACCGGCGACGCGCCCTTCACGGCCCACCTGGGGCTCGTCGACCTCGACGGCTCCCTGGTGTCGCGCGGGATGCGCACCGCCCTGGACGCCGCCGCCGAGGCCGGCGTCGTCACGTGGGAGGAGCTGCCCGATCCAGGGGCGGCCCGCGACCGCGTCGGCGCCGGGGACCTGGGTGCCGCTATCGTCGTGCCGGCCGGCTTCGGCGCCGCGGTGCTGTCGGGCTCGCCCTCCGAGGTCACTGTGATCGGCGACCCCGACGAGGGCATCGCCGCCCAGGTGGCAGAGGGCGTCGCCGCCGCGTACGTCGGCCGCCTGAGCGCCGCCGGGCTGGCCAGCGCGGCGCTGGCCGACGCGGGCGTCACGGCCGTCCCGGGCCTCGTCCTCGCGCAGGTCGCCGCCGCGCCCGACCCCCTGACGCTCACGGCCGCGCCCACCTCGCCGCGGCAGCTCGACGTCACGACCTACTACGCCGCGGGCCTGGCCGCGTTCTTCGTGTTCTTCATCGTCCAGCTCGGCGTCGCCGGGCTCCTCGACGAGGAGCGCGACGGCACCCTGGCGCGGCTGCTGGCCGCCCCGGTCCCGCGCCGCGCCGTGCTGCTCGGCAAGGTCCTCGCGAGCGTCGCCATCGGCGTGCTCAGCATGGCGGTCCTGGCCGCGGCGAGCACCCTGGTCATGGGAGCCGAGTGGGGCGACCCGCTCGGCGTGGCGCTGCTCATCCTCGCGCTCGTGGCCGCCGCGGCCGGCGTGCTGATGCTCGTGGCGGGCCTGGCGCGCACGGCCGACGCGGCGGGCAACCTCCAGTCGATCATCGCGATCACGCTGGGCAGCGTGGGCGGGTCGTTCTTCCAGCTGCCGGCCCGGGAGGGCCTGCTGCGCTGGCTGCAGGGCGCCGCGCCGCACCACTGGTTCCTGCAGGGCCTGGGCGACCTCGCGGGGGGCGGCGGGGTGGGCGCGCTCGGCACCGAGCTGCTCGCCCTGGCCGCGTTCGCGCTGGTCGCCGGCGGCGTCGGCTGGGTCGCCCTCGAGAGGCGGCTGAACCGCTGATGCCAGGGGGCGTGGCCAAGGCCCTCGCGATCGCGCGAGCGAACCTCACGCGGTTCCTGCGCGACCGCTCGAACTACTTCTTCGTCTTCCTCTTCCCCATCGGCCTGATCCTGATCTTCGGCCTCACGTTCGGCGGCGACGAGGGCGTGGTCATCGGCGTCAGCGCCGGCCGAGAGCCGCTGGCGCAGCGTTTCGTGACCGCGCTCGAGGCGCGTCCTGACGTGGCCGTGGTGCGCGTGGACGACCAGGCCGAGCTGAGGGAGCGCGTCGAGCGCGGCGGGCTGACGGCCGGCGTGGTGGTGCCCGCGGGCCTGGCGGAGAGCCTGGCGGCGGGCGAGGGGCCCGAGCTGACGTTCCTGGCGGGCGCCGCCGGCGGCCAGTACCAGGTGGTCGTGGCGGCCGCCGTGAGCGACGTCGCCGAGCGCCTCAGGGCCGCCCGGTTCGTGGCCGACCGAGCGGGACTGCCCCTGGAGGAGGCCCTCGCGCGCGTCGACGACGCCGCCGCCCGGGGGCCGGCGCTGAGGGTCGCCCGTGAGTGGGTCGGCGAGAGCTCGTTCGGCGACGACGTCCAGACCTTCGACGTCGCCGCCGGCTCCCAGCTCGTCCTCTTCGTGTTCCTCACCGGCCTCACCGGCGCCGCGCCCCTGATCCAGAGCCGCCAGCTCGGCGTGAGCCGGCGCATGCTCGGCTCGCCGACGTCCCCGGCGACGATCGTGGTCGGCGAGGCGCTGGGCCGCTACGCGACCGCCCTGTTCCAGGGCGTTTACATCATGGCGGCCACGCGGCTCCTGTTCGGCGTCGAGTGGGGCGACCTCGCGGCGGCCGTGGCGCTGCTCGCCGTCTTCGCCGCCGTGGCGGCCGGCGCCGCCATGCTCGTGGGGTCGACGTTCGCGAACGACCAGGCCGCCTCGGGCGTCTCGATCATGCTCGGCCTGGGCCTGGCCGCGCTCGGCGGCGCGATGGTGCCCCTCGAGATCTTCGGCCCGACGATGCGCAGCGTGGCCAAGGTCGTGCCCCACTCCTGGGCGGTGGAGGGCTACGCCGCGCTGCTGCGCCACGGCGGCGGGCTCCTCGACGTCCTGCCGCACCTCGGCGTGCTCGCTGCGTTCGCCGTCGTCCTGTTCGCCCTGGCGGCGTGGCGCTTCCGCGCGCGGCTGCTGGAGGGGTGAGGGCGCCTCGGCGTCGAGCCCTCGGCCGTACCCGAGAGCCCCGGCTCCTAGGGCCGTTCGCCGGCCACCGCCCCCACGTACGCGGCCAGGTGCCGGCCCGTGAGCGTCGAGCGCTGGGCGACGAGGTCGGCCGGCGTGCCCTCGAACACCACGCGTCCGCCGTCGTGGCCGGCGCCGGGGCCGAGGTCGATGATCCAGTCGGCGTGCGCCATGACGGCCTGGTGGTGCTCGATGACGATCACCGACTTGCCGGAGTCGACGAGCCTGTCGAGGAGCCTGAGGAGCTGCTCGACGTCGGCGAGGTGCAGGCCGCTGGTGGGCTCGTCGAGGACGTAGACGCCGCCCTTCTCGCCCATGTGCGTGGCCAGCTTCAGGCGCTGGCGCTCGCCGCCTGAGAGCGTGGTGAGGGGCTGGCCGAGCGCCAGGTAGCCGAGGCCGACGTCCGCGAGGCGCTCGAGGACCGCGTGCGCGGCCGGCGTGCGCGCCTCGCCGGCGCCGAAGAACTCCAGCGCCTCGGCCACGGGCATCTCGAGTACCTGGCTGATGTCCCGGCCGCCGAGCCGGTACTCGAGCACCTCGGCCTGGAACCTCCTGCCCTCGCAGACCTCGCAGGTCGTCACCACGCCCGCCATCATCGCCAGGTCCATGTAGACCACTCCGGCGCCGTTGCAGTTCGGGCAGGCCCCCTCCGAGTTCGGGCTGAAGAGGGAGGGCTTCACGCCGTTCGCCTTCGCGAACGCCTTGCGGATGGGGTCGAGGAGGCCCGTGTAGGTGGCGGGGTTGCTGCGCCGCGAGCCCTTGATCGCGCCCTGGTCGACGACGACCACGCCGTCCCTGCCGGCGACCGAGCCGTGGATCAGGGAGCTCTTGCCAGAGCCGGCCACGCCGGTGACGACGACCAGCACCCCGAGGGGTATGTCGACGTCGACGTCCTTGAGGTTGTTCGTGTTCGCGCCGCGCACCTCGAGCGCGCCCTTGGGCCGCCGCACCTCCTCCTTGAGCGCGGCGCGGTACTCGAGGTGGCGGCCCGTGAGCGTGCCGCTCGCGCGCAGGCCCTTGACGCTGCCCTCGTAGACGACCTCGCCGCCGGCCGAGCCGGCGCCGGGGCCGAGGTCGACGACGTGGTCGGCGATGGCGATGACCTCCGGCTTGTGCTCGACGACGAGCACCGTGTTGCCCTTGTCGCGCAGGGACAGGAGCAGCTCGTTCATCCGCTGGACGTCGTGCGGGTGGAGGCCCACGGTCGGCTCGTCGAAGACGTAGGTGACGTCGGTCAGCGCCGAGCCCAGGTGCCTGATCATCTTCGTCCGCTGCGCCTCGCCGCCCGACAGGGTGCCGGCCGCGCGGTCGAGCGAGAGGTAGCTGAGGCCGATCGCCACGAACGCGTCGAGGACGTCCTGCAGCTTGGCCAACAGCGGCGCCACCGACGGCTCGTCCAGGCCGCGGACCCACTCGGCGAGGTCGCTGACCTGCATCGCGCAGGCGTCGGCGATGCTGACCCCGCGGATCTTCGACGAGCGCGCCGCCTCGTTCAGCCTGGTGCCGCCGCAGTCCGGGCAGGGCACGAACGTCACGGCGCGCTCCACGAAGGCCCGCACGTGCGGCTGCAGCGACTCGGGGTCCTTGGAGAACGTCGACTTGTGCAGGCGCGAGATCAGGCCCTCGTAGGTGACGTTGATGCCCTCGACCTTGACCTTCGTCGGCTCCTTGTAGAGCAGGTCGTGGAGCTCGCGCTCGCTGTAGTCGCGGATGGGCTTGTCCGGGTCGAGGAAGCCGGCGGCGCGGTAGATGCGCCCGTACCAGCCGTCCATGGTGTAGCCGGGGACCTTGAGCGCGCCCTCGTTGAGCGACTTCGAGGCGTCGAAGAGCTGCGTGAGGTCGATGTCGGTGACGCGCCCGAGGCCCTCGCAGCGCGGGCACATCCCGCCGGTGACGGTGAAGGTGCGGCTCTCCGTGACCTTGCCGCCGCCCTTCTCCACGGTGATGGAGCCGCCGCCCGAGGCCGAGGCGATGTTGAACGAGAAGGCCTGCGCGGGCCCGATGTGCGGCTCGCCCAGGCGGCTGAACAGGATGCGCAGCAGCGCGTTCGCGTCGGTGGCCGTGCCCACCGTGGAGCGGGCGTTCGCGCCCATGCGCTCCTGGTCGACGATGATCGCCGTGGTGAGGCCCTCGAGGACGTCGACGTCCGGCCGGGCGAGGGCGGGCATGAAGCCCTGCACGAACGCCGAGTAGGTCTCGTTGATCATCCGCTGCGACTCGGCGGCGATGGTGTCGAACACCAGCGAGCTCTTGCCGGAACCCGAGACGCCGGTGAACACGGTCAGCCGGCGCTTGGGTATGGCGACGCTGACGTCCTTGAGGTTGTTCTCCCGCGCGCCCTGCACGCGGATCAGGTCGTGCCTGTCGGCCGGGTGGCGGTCCTCGGCACGGCGCTCCGGCTCGGTCCTCGTGGCGGTGGTCATCTGGCCTCCGTGGTCCGCGGTCGTCGGCTCGCTCTCTGCTACCTGTCGCCTTGGCCAGGCGAACCAGCCATCATAACCCGGAGGCCCGGGTCGGGACTCAGCTCACCGCCCGCTTCACCAGCGCCGCGAGCCTCTCCTCGACCTCCGGCGTCAGCTCCGTGACGGCGTAGGAGGCGGGCCACATCGGCCCGTCGTCGAGCCTGGCGATGTCGTTGAACCCGAACGTCGCGTACCTGGTGCCGAACTTGGCCGCCGGCTGCAGGAAGCAGAGGACCTTGCCGTCCTTGGCCCAGGCCGGCATGCCGTACCAGGTCCTCGGCTCCAGCTCCGGCGCCGCCTTCATGACGGCGGCGTGGAGCCTCTCGGCCATCGCGCGGTCGGGCTGCGGCAGCTCGGCGACCTTGGCCAGCAGGTCCTGCTCGCCGTCGGCCCTCTTCCCGTCGCGGCGCGCTTCGGCCCTCAGCTCGGCGGCGCGCTCCCTCATCGCGGCCTTCTCCTCGGCGGTGAAGCCGGTGCCGGCACCGCGCTGGATCCTCTTGTCGGCGCTCCGCTTCGGGGCGGTCTTGACAGCGTCCTTGGCGGCCATGTCGTCCTCCTCGCTCACCTCTCGGCGCGGGCGCGGTGCGACCCGCGTGGCGCCCGGCTGGGGCCGCGGGGGACGCGCCTCGTCGGGGCCTCTCCCTTAGGGCTCGCGCCGGCCCCTACCGGCGCTCCTGGATCCTCACCAGGTTGCCGGCGGGGTCGCGGAAGGCGCAGTCTCGCACGCCGTAGGGCTGGTTCGTGGGCTCCTGCACGACCTCGGCGCCGCTGGCTTCGAGCCGCGCGAACACGGCGTCGAGGTCGCGCGCCGCCAGGTTGATGCTGGCGTAGGTGCCCTTGGCCATCATCTCGGCCACGACGCGTCGCTCGTCCTCGGTGAGCCCGGGCGTCGCCTCGGGCGGGTAGAGGACTATCGAGGTCTCGGGCTGGCCCGCCGGCCCCACCGTGATCCAGTGCATGCCCTGGTACTCGACGTCGTTGCGGACCTCGAAGCCCAGCCCGTCGCGGTAGAACCTCAGGGCGGCCTCTGGGTCGTCTTGCGGGAGCATCGCGGAGTGGATGGTTATGTCCATGCCCGCGACTATAGGGTCGGGGTCGCCTCCCGCGCTTCTCGATTCCTGATCGGCCGCGTGACCTGCTTCGCCACGCAGGGCGGCACGCCGTGCATCTGCCCGGCGAAGCGCTGCCTGTACACGCTGGGCGGCACGCCGACGAGCTCGGTGAAGCGCGTGCTGAAGGTGCCGAGGGACGAGCAGCCGACCTCGAAGCAGACGTCGGTCACGCTCATGTCGCCGCGGCGGAGCAGGGCCATCGCCCGCTCGATGCGCCGCGTCATCAGGTAGGAGTAGGGCGACTCGCCGAACGCCGCCTTGAACCGCCGGCTCAGGTGGCCGGCGGACATGCTCGCGTCGCGGGCGAGCGTCTCGACGTTGAGGGGCCGGGCGTACTCCCTGTCGATGCGGTCGCGCACGCGGCGCAGCACGACGAGCTCGCGCAGGCGGTCGGCCTCGGCCGGGCTCCGTGCCATGCGGCGATGGTGCCACGGACCGCCAGCCAAGTCCAGCGCAGCGACCGCCGGCACAGCAGATCGTGACGCCGAGGCTCTAGGCTCCTCCCACCCCGCCAACCTGCACCGCGTCTCGCCCACGGCCTCGGGGAGAGGGGATGGGGCTGCATGAACCTGCCTCGCATCGTCATATCCGTGCTCGGCTTCCTGGCAGTACTGACGTTCTCGGTGCTCGCGTTCTCGCACGCGGTGAGCATGATCGGTGCGGTGAGGCAGTGCCCGCGGCCGGCCGCCGCCTCCCAGGCGTCCCCGGCGCAGCCGTCTCTCGCCCAGGAGGGGCCGCAGGACGAGGGTCAGGGCGAGGGTCCGGCCCGGGACGAGGACCTGGGCCAGGGCGGAAGCCAGCCACGGGGTCAGGGCGCGCCGGCTCAGGGGGAGGGCCAGGGCCAGGCGGACCAGCCGTGCCGGTCGCCCGTCGTCGGCGACTTCACGCGGTGGACCATGTCCAGCCTCGGCGCGGCGGTCACGACCCTCGTGGGCGGCTTCCTCGGGCTCTCCGGCCTCACCTACAAGAACGAGGTGAACGAGCGCCGCGAAGGAGCCTTGAGGCGCACGCTGAGCAGCACGGGTGGCGGGAGCGCCCTGCTCGGGGTGTTCCTGTGGGTCTCCTCAGGCCTCTACGTGGCTGTGCTCCTCTTCGCCCTGGGCACGATGGTCTGGCTGGACACACGCATGGCGAGCGACGGAGTGGCGCTGGCCCAGTCGCCCAACCTGCTGCGCGAGCTGGCGGCGACGGGTGTGGGGCTCCTCTTGGCGGCGATCGCGGTGCTGGGGCAGACCTCGTCGGACGGTCAGCCGAGCACGTAGTAGCCGGCTCCACCCCGCCCCGCTACTGGCGACAGGGGCTGGTGCGGCTCACGACCTCGAAGCGCGGCAGCTCGCCGGGCACGGGCTCGTACGTCACGCGGGTGTGCGTGATCGGGTCGTCGTGAGCGAGGTAGGAGCCGCAGTAGTCGGCGAAGACCTCGCCGAAGTCGTAGACGAGGCGGGGCTCGCCGCCCCCGAAGGCCCAGAGGCTGGCGTACCGCTGCACCGAGCCCTGGCCGAACTCGTCGGTGATGAGCACGGCCTCGAGCAGCCCGTCGAGGTCGACGTCCTGGACGACGTAGACGTTGGCGCGGCGCCGCATGCTGACGAGCGCCTCGGACCCCTCGTAGAGCACGAGCGCGCCCGGCAGCGGGCTCTCCTCGACGTCGTCGCAGCGCCTGAAGCGCACGCTCACGAGGGCCTGCTCGGCCCCGTCGCGGGTGAAGCTGCCCAGCGCCCGCGACGCGACCGTCGGGGTGAGCCAGTGGACGACGCCGGCGACGCAGTCCTCGCGCGAGGCGCCCACGCCCAGGGCCGCCGGGACCACGGCCAGCTCGGCCTCGCTCAGGCCGCTCTGCCCCTGGCGCGCGATGGGGGTCATCTCGGTGTCGAACAGGAGCACGCCTTGGTCCTCGGCGTGGGCCGACGAGGCGACCAGGCAGGCGAACGCGACGGCCAGGCGCAGGGCGCACGAGCCGGCCGGGCTGCTGCGCATATCGTCGGTCACGATAACCGCGGCGCCCACCCACGGCCGCTCGCCCGGAGACGGACGCCTTGGCGAGGGCGCGGACCGGCGGGCCCGGGGGGCACAGGGCGACGGCGCTCGGAGCGCGCGCCGCAGGCGGCCGCCCACCGGCGCGCGACACGGAAGGAGGCGCCCCGGACGCGGGGCGCCTCCCCTCAGACGTGCGAGCCTCAGCGGTACGGGATGGGCGTGGGACGCTCCACGAGGCCGATCGGGCGGGCCGTCGAGGCGGCGCGCAGGCTGCCGGCGGGCGGCACGTCGTACTCGTCGACGACGAGGTAGTTGACGTCGTAGCCGAGGTCGGCCAGGCTCCCCGCCGTGATCGCGCTGACCGGGTTCTCCCCGTCGTCGAGGAAGCCGGTCATGACCTCGTTCACGTAGGTGTCCTCGTCCCAGTGGCCGCAGGCGGTGCCGGGGCCGCCGTCGGTCTCGACCAAGAGCTGGTCGGGGACGCCGCCCGCCTCGACGTGCCGCGCGTTGGCCTCCGCCCCGACGAACCGGCTCGTCGCCGGCGGCGCCGCCGAGTTGCAGGGGGCGTCGAGGTACATGCCGGGGCCCTGCCACAACGTGCCGATGCCGAGCACGTGCCCCATCTCGTGGAGGATCACCGCCTGCAGCGAGCCATCCGCCTCGAGGGCGGCGATGTCGGCCGAGTCGAACGACATCACGCCGGTGAACGGCAGGTGGGGCGTGGTGGGGAAACGGTACCAGCACGGTCCGGCGAAGCCCAGCCGCTTGCCGGGACCGTCGTCGGGAGCGACCTGCGCGAAGATCACGACGTCGTCGACGTCCTCGTTCACCAAGTCGGGGTGACCGCAGGCGCTCCCGTCCACGGAGACGTTGACCATGTCGGGCAGGTCGCCCACGATCAGCTCCGACCAGCGCGCCGCGGCGGCCTCGAACACGGCCTGCTGCGAAGGCGTGGGCAGCGTCGCGCCGAAGTACCTCACCTCGATGTCGAACCCGCTGGGGAGGGTGTCGTGGCAGGTGATCGAGACCGCTACGGTCTTCGGCCCCACGCCGGCCTCGTTGTGCGTGATCGTGACGGTCTCGTCGTACTCGACGGTGCTGTCCTGCGGTGGGCACTCGGCGGTGACGGTGACGGTGTTCTGCTCGCCGACGTCCAAGGAGGCCGCGGTGGTGTCGACCGTCAGCCAGGACGCCGAGGTCGAGAGCTGGACCTTCAGGGTCGCCGAGCCCACGTTCCTGACGACGAACTGGTCGGACTTCTGGTGGCCCTCGGTCGTCTCCCCGAGGTCCAGCGCCGTCCTCGACAAGGTCAGGTGCGGCTGCGGGCCGGGGCCGGTGTTGCAGGCCGTGACGGCCAGGCCAACGACGAGGCAAGCGGCAAGCGAACGAGCGCGACTAGGTTCCACTTACGTGGTCCTCCCTCCGCTTTCTGGCAGGCGAGCCACGCTACCCCGCCGGGCCGGCGAACGTCGGGGAGTCTTACACTCCGGCCCCCTCCAGCGGTTAGGGTCTGCGGATGCAGGAGATCGTGCGGAAGGTCCTCACGGCTCGCGTCTACGACGTGGCCATCGAGTCGCCTCTCGACCTCATGCCGCGGCTCAGCGAGCGCCTCGGGCGGCCGGTGAGGCTGAAGCGCGAGGACCTGCAGCCGGTCTTCTCCTTCAAGCTCCGCGGCGCCTACAACAAGGTCGCCGGCCTGAGCGCCGAGTCGAAGCGCGCCGGCGTGATCTGCGCCTCGGCCGGCAACCACGCCCAGGGCGTCGCGGTCGCCGCGGCGCGCCACGGCGTCAAGGCCACCGTGGTGGTACCCGTCACCACGCCGGACATCAAGGTGCAGGCGATAAGGCGCCTGGGCGCGAAGGTCGTGGTGCACGGCGAGGGCTACGACGACGCCTACGTCCACGCCCGCGCTCTCGAGGAGGAGAGCGGGGCGGCCTTCGTCCACCCGTTCGACGACCCCGAGGTCATCGCCGGCCAGGGCACGATAGGCGTCGAGCTGCTGCGCCAGCACCCCGAGCCGCTGGAGGCGCTGTTCCTGCCCATCGGCGGCGGGGGCCTGGCGGCCGGGGTCGCCACGCTCGTCCGCAACCTCAGCCCCGAGGTGCGCCTGGTGGGCGTCGAGCCCGAGGACGCCGCCTCGATGCGAGCGGCCTTCGCGCACGGCGGGCCCGTGACGCTGCCGGAGGTGGGCCTCTTCGCCGACGGCGTGGCGGTGCGGCGCGTGGGCGACCTCACCTACCGGCTCTGCCGCGACGCGCTCGACGAGATCGTCACCGTCGACACCGACGCGATCTGCGCGGCCATCAAGGACGTCTACGAGAACTGCCGCGCGATCGCCGAGCCGGCCGGCGCCGTCGCGCTGGCCGGGCTGAAGGCGTACGCCGCGCGGGTCGGTCCGGGCGAGGGCGGCCTCGCCGCCGTCCTGTCGGGCGCGAACCTGAACTTCGACAGGCTCCGGCACGTGGCCGAGCGCGCCGAGCTGGGCGAGGGGCTCGAGGCGCTGCTCGCCGTGGGCATGCCGGAGCGGCCCGGCAGCTACCGCCGCTTCATCACCCTGCTCGACGGGCGCATGGTCACGGCCTTCAGCTACCGCTTCGCCGACCCGGAGCTAGCGCGGATCTTCGTGGGCGTGGCCCTGCGCGAGGGGCAGCGGGAGAAGCGCGAGCTCATAGAGCGCATCGGCGCCGGCGGGTTCGACGTCATCGACCTCAGCGACGACGAGACGGCGAAGACGCACACGCGCTACCTCGTCGGCGGCAGGGCGCGAGCCGTGCGGCACGAGCGGATCTTCAGCTTCGAGTTCCCCGAGAGGCCCGGCGCGCTGCTGCGGTTCCTGGAGAGCCTCCACCCCAGCTGGAACGTCACGCTGTTCCACTACCGCTACCACGGCGCCGACTACGGCCACGTCCTGGCCGGCATCGAGGCGCCGCCCTCGCAGGACGAGGAGCTGCGCCGCGCCCTCGACGGCCTCGCCTACCCGTACGAGGAGGTCACCGACGACGTGTCGGTGCGGCTGTTCCTGCG